>PKYU01000388.1 GCA_003132765.1 Chitinophagaceae bacterium
AAGCATTTCAAAACTAATTTATTAATCGCTTGCATCTTCATTTCCACGGCATCCTTTTCGCAAACAGAAAAGGTGGTTCCCCCGGCACCTCCTATTTCGAAAGTCACGAAAAAATTATCGGAAATGCCTCCTTTGCTACCTGCTTCTGGGTTAATGCCAATTTCAGAAGTTGCTGCTCCTCCACTCCCTCCTCCTCCTCCGAAATCGCCGCCTCCGCCTGCTGCGCCATATGAAAATTCACCGGCCGGAGATCAATGATGAAGAATTAAATAATTGAAATGGCTCCTTCTTTTCTAGCCTCTTAAGGAAAGTTCCGGATTGATTTAGTGATAATCTGGCTAATATTTGATAGTATGATGCATGAATCAATATTGATCAATAAGTCATACTGAAAAGCTCTCTCCACAACCACAGCTGCGGCTTGCATTAGGGTTATTGAAATAAAATCCTTTTCCGTTTAAGCCTTCGCTAAATTCCAGGGTTGTATTTACCAGGTATAAAAAACTTTTCAGGTCGGTAACCACTTTTAATCCATTGTCCTCAAATTCCTGGTCCATGGGTTTCTTCTCATTATCAAAATCCATTTTATAGCTTAATCCTGAGCATCCGCCACTTACAACACTTACTCTTAAAAAATATTCATCCCCTGAAAGATTAGCATCCTTCAATAAACTAGTCACTTTTTCTTTTGCTTTATTGCTTACATAAATCATAATAAATCCTCCATGTCTTTATTGCTTTTACCCGATAAATATTCAAATGCAAATTTAGTCTATCTGATTATAAAATAAGAAAGCCTCATTTATTCACTCCTTAACGGCCTGCTTCACCTTTTTGGAAAAATTGACCTCATTCCTGTCTTGCCATCTCAAACTCGTTTCCCTTAATTTCGAAACTGTTGCTTTCACCTGGTCAATGGTATAATCTATTTCTGCTTCCGTAGAAAAACGGCTTAATCCAAATCGAATAGCAGCTTTCGCAAGTTCATCGTTTACCCCGATTGCCTTTAATACATAAGAAGGTTCCACAGTTGCCGAGGTGCATGCTGAGCCGCTGCTGACTGCTATATTTTTATTAATTCCAAGAATAAGGCCTTCACTTTCGGTATAATTAAAACTTAGATTACTCGTATTCGGCAAGCGGTTCTCGCTGCTACCGTTTAAGAATACTTCTTCCATATTCAATAATTCAGCTTCCAGTTTGTCACGAAGACCTCTTATCCGTTCGGCATCTTTCATTAATTCAATTCTACAGAGTTCACATGCCTTTCCAAATCCAACAATTCCCGGAACATTTAAAGTGCCACTGCGCATTCCTCTTTCATGACCACCCCCATCTATTTGAGCGGTTAATTTCACCCTGGGATTTTTACGTCTTACATATAAAGCTCCAACACCTTTGGGGCCATATATTTTATGTCCTGAAAAAGCCATAAGGTCAATATCATCATTAAGTACATCAACAGGAATTTTACCTACAGCCTGGGTAGCATCAGAAAAAAATAGTATCCCCTTTTTCTTCGAAATAGCTCCTATTTCTCTAATAGGTTGTATTACACCAATTTCATTATTGGCATACATGATTGCTATCAAGATGGTGGTTGGCTTAATGACCTTGTGTAATTCTTCAAGATCAATTAATCCTTGATGATTTACTCCAAGATAGGTGATTTCAGCACCTAATTTCTCCAGGTGAATACATGAATCAAGCACGGCTTTGTGTTCCGTAGTTAAGGTTATAATGTGATTTCCTTTTGCCCTGTATGCTTCAAAAACCCCTTTCAATGCCAGGTTATCGGATTCCGTAGCTCCTGAAGTGAAAATAATTTCTTTAGGTTCGGCCCCAATTAATTGCGCTACCTGTTCACGGGCATATTCCACAGCCTCCTCTGCTTCCCAGCCAAAAGAATGGCTGCGACTTGCTGCATTACCATAATGTTCCAAAAAATACGGATTCATGGCTTCCAGAACCCGCGGATCCATTTTTGTGGTTGCATTATTATCAAGATAAATAGGAAGTTTCAACATCAGAAAATGCCTTCTTTTTATTAATCAAATTTAGAACTAAAACGCTTCAAAATAAAGTTATACTTTGCGTTAGCTAATAAGGTAAACAGCCTGAAATGCTAATTTTGGTTAAAATAATTACATGAAAAAAATAGACCATCTTGGTATTGCAGTAAAAAAATTCTCAGTTTCCATCCCTCTTTTTGAAAAATTATTGAACACCACCTGTTATAAAACTGAAACCGTGAATAGCGAACAGGTAAATACTGCTTTTTTTGAAATCGGAGAAAGCAAAATTGAATTGCTGGAAGCCTCTGGTCCGGAAAGTGTTATTAATAAATTCATTGAAAAAAAAGGAGAAGGACTGCATCATATTGCTTTTGAAGTAACTGATATTGAAAAGGAGATGAAGCGCCTGGCTAAGGCAGGATTCACTTTCGTAAATGAACAACCAAAGGAAGGGGCTGATAATAAAATGGTCTGTTTCCTCCACCCGAAAGAAACTAATGGAGTTTTGATCGAATTATGTATGGAAAAAAATAATTAATCTGGATTTACATTCTGAATATCCCCTGGATTTTTCACTGGATAACAATTCAAGAATTTCTTCTATTTGGCCCTCATAATTTATTACTTGTTATTCGAAAAATCAGTTCAGGAAGGGGTTTAGTCTCTTTTCTTCGCCAATTGTAGTTGCAGGGCCATGGCCAGGATACACTTTCACATCATCCGGCAAAGTGAAGAGCTTTTCCTTGATATTTTTAACCAGGCTTTCATGACTTCCACCAGGCAAATCTGTGCGTCCTATACTATTTTGAAACAAAACATCTCCTCCAATGATAAATTTTTGTTTCTCGCAATAAAAGCAAATGCTCCCAGGAGAATGGCCCGGCGCTTCAATAACCTTCAAATTGTCATCGTTAAGTGAAATAATATCTCCTTCTTTCAGAAAATGCAATTCACCCGAATAATTATCAAAAGGGAAATTGAACATAAGACCTGAAGAAGGAGCGATTTGGAGAACCTGTTCTTCGTTTTTATGAATCCCGAGCTTTAATTTGTATTCTTCAGCCACATATTTATTTCCAAAAACATGATCAAGGTGGCAATGGGTATTCAGTAACAAAGTTGGCTTTAGTTGATTCTTCTCAATAAAGGATTTCAAAATTCCCTTTTCTTCATCATCATAACATCCCGGATCAATAATTATGCATTCTTTTTTTTCATTAAAAAGTATATAGGTATTTTCCTCTACAGCATTAAAAGTTAAAACTTTGATCTGGAACATAGCTTATATGAAAATCGAGTAATTTCATTTCCCTTATTAACCCGAAACGTTTAATTTTAGGCTAATTTTAACCTAAGGATATGCAAGATCACAAGAATCAAGTTGGTAAAAAAATTTTTCTCTTTTNNTTAACATATTTTTTCATTTCAATTTTGGTAGTAAATGGACAGGTAAGCAGTGTTATTTATGGTAAGAACAGGGTCCAGTTCAAAAAATTCAAATGGCAGTATTACCAAACAAAAAAATTCAATACTTACTTTAGCCAGCATGGACAGGAAATTGCAAAATATGTTGCGCAGGTAGCCGAAGAAGAATTACCAGGGATGGAAAAGTTTGTTGAATACAGTTTACAACGCAGAGCAAATATTATAGTCTATAATACTTTTGGCGAATTAAAACAAAGCAATATCGGGCTTGGAATTGACTGGCAAAGCACCGGAGGAGTTACCCAACTGGTTAATAATAAAATGATTGTTTATTTTGATGCCAATCATGCTGACCTCCGCCTTCAGATCCGGCAGGGAATCGCAAAAGTTCTCACTCAAAATCAATTATTCGGCGATAATCTTGGCGAAGTAGCTGGCAATAAAGCATTGCTTGATCTCCCGCAATGGCTTATTGATGGTTATATTGCTTATGCCGCTCAAAATTGGAGCACACAACTTGATGATGAATTAAAAAGTGAAATTCTCAGTGAAAAGTATAAGAATTTTTACCAGTTTGCATTTGACAAACCGCTACTTGCCGGTCACGCCTTCTGGTATTATATCGAAGAAAAATACAAAAGAGAAAATACGACTTATTTAATATATCTGGCCAGGGTTTATAAGAGTTTAAACAAGGCTTCGCAACAGGTTACCAAAAAGAAAAAATTTAAGGATGTGCTTGCAGATTTTATGGCATATCAGGCAGAAAAATATGATAATGATATTTCGCGGCGTAAAAATTATCCTAAAGGAAATGAGATTACCGATTATACGATCGGAAAGCGAATTGACTATTTTCATTTTAATGTAAACCCAAATAAGAGAAATAACTCATTTGCCGTAGTTCAATATAAAAAAGGTAAATACAGGTTGTTGCTTGATGAGGATGGTGAGGATAAGACACTCTTAAAATTTGGAACAAAAAGCAGGATCGATCAAATAAATACCAATTACCCTATGATGGCATGGGATCCGAAAGGAACCAGGCTTTCTGTTTTANNCATATTAGAGATTTTACGAATTTATTTGACCAGGTGCAGGATATAAAGTATATGATTAATAGCCAAACTCTTCTTTTTAGCGCTGTTAAAAACGGGCATTCTGATATTTATACCTATGATATTGAAGGTGATAAAATGAAGCAGATAACCAGTGATGTGTATGATGATCTTGATCCTTCTTTTGTTTCATTTCCTAATAAGACAGGCATCATTTTTTCGAGTAACCGTCCTTCACTACAGGCAAAAGGTTCAGATACATCCTTGCTTAATAACCGGTTTAATATCTTTTTAATAACTGATTTTGCAACCAATAAACCGGGTTTAAATCAAATCACCCAACTTACGCATTTGAAATTCGGGGATGCCAGGTACCCAACTCAATATAGTAACAACCATTTTACTTTCGTAAGCGACCTTAATGGTATTGGAAACCGTTTTGCAGGCTTTTTCACTACGGCCACTGCAGGTTTGGACACGCTTGTTCTTATTGGCGATGACATTCTTCGAAATCCTTCTTCACAGGAGGTGGATTCAGTGCTCAATACCTATCACAAGAAGGATATTGATTCTGTCGCTGTAGTTTCCGTTACTAATGATTCAGCTTATGTATTTCCATTAACAAATTATGGTAGCAGCCTCCTGGAAACCAGGGTGGCAGGCGATAACAGCCAGGTAAGTGAAGTTACAAGGCAAAGTGATGACAAAATATTGTATAAGCTGAAGATTGATGAAAATGCTTTGCGGAGACGAAATGTTACTGCCACACCTTCGGCTTATATGAAACGACTTATGGCCCTTGATAAGATTTCCAGGGGCCAGGAAATCATGTCGAAACAACCAACTGATTCATCTGGAAAGAAGGATATTTTTCAAAACCAGTTTAAGGATATTCCTCCTGCAGATACAGCAATCACGGGTAAAATATACAACGCTAACTCTCCTGGGGAGGAGTCTAAAGTGCTATCTACTGCAAGATTATATCCTTATAAACCTTTGAAATTTGCTACTGATTATGTGGTTGCAGGTTTTAATAATGATGTTTTGGGAACCAGGTATCAAATTTATGAGGGTGGATCGGGACCAATAAATCTTTCTTCCAGTAATGGATTGGACGGAACCCTTAGATTGGGAACGGCTGATGTTATGGAAGATATTAAAATTACAGGCGGATACCGGCTTTCAACAAATCTAAAAGATAATGACTGGTTGCTTCAGTTCAACAATCTAAGGAAAAGACTTGACTGGGGTCTTACCTATTACAGAACCGTACAGGATGTTAGTTTTGGTATTGGTTCAACAACAGGTTATCCCGGAAAAGTGTTTTCTAATCTTTACCAGGGAAATCTCAGTTATCCTTTCGATGAAACAAAGAGTTTACGTTTAAATTTTGGTATAAGAAAGGATCTGGAAGTAGTAAGTACTTCAGACAATATTTCACTGGTCTCTCCAAATATTTCAAAAACATATTCGCTTACTCACCTGGAATATGTTTATGACAATACGCTAAACCCTGTTCAGAATATCTGGGAAGGCTTTCGATATAAAGCTTATATGGATTGGAATTCGCAAATAAGCAAATTGTCAGCTGATCAGGGCCGGTTTACTTTCAATGTGGGTTTTGATGCAAGGGCTTATTTTCCAATATACCGCAATTTTATCTGGGCAGGAAGGTTTGCCGGTGATTTCAGCTGGGGAAGCCAGAAACTTATTTATTACCTCGGTGGTATCGATAATTGGTTCATGTTTGCAGATAATGTAAAAACAAATGCTAACGGGCAACAAACCTATCGGTATTTTAATCCTGCGAACACGCCGGCACCTGATGTGGATTATGCATTTCAATCCCTTGCAGTAAACCTCAGAGGTTTCATACAAAATGCAGCGAACGGAAATAATAATCTTATAATAAACAGTGAATTCCGCCTGCCGGTTTTTACCACCCTTTTTAGCAAACCAATTAATAATGCATTTGTTAGAAATTTCCAGCTAATCCAATTTGTTGACCTTGGTTCAGCCTGGAATGGCGCCTATAATAGCCTCGAAAGACCAACTATTACTTATTCAACACAGGACCCGACTGTTCAGATAAAAATTAAGGCGCCGGGTATAGGACCATTCCTTGGCGGTTATGGTTTTGGCGCCAGGAGCACATTGCTGGGATATTTTCTGAAATTTGATGCCGGATGGCCCATGAGCGGATTTTTCAATAGCAAACCTGTTTTATATCTTAGNNGTTGGATTTTTGATCCTTGCTCTATTAATTTCCTATCTTGGAGATAGAAATCAATACAGGATACGGCTTTTCTTAAATGTGATAATTCAGGAGAAAATTGAAAAGATATTATTTATAGAAATTAGAACCAAAGTGGCCGATGTAATTTAATAAACGTCAGCTTTTAGGCCACCTATATGAAAATAATGAGATTTTTAGGCTGAAAGAGTTTCATGTATTACGAAGCAATTTCATTAATAACATTACACGC
>PKYU01000458.1:0-205 GCA_003132765.1 Chitinophagaceae bacterium
CTGAATGAACTTGAAAAAATTCTATCTGCCTAATTGAGTTCCAGCTTGGGTAAGCGAAAATTCTGGCTGTCGTAAACAAACAATTCATCGATATCGTAAGTCCAGAATTTATATAAGGGAGATTTTATGAGAATTTGCTCCACAGCTTCTTTGGATTCAGCATTGAGTATGATCCAGGACCGGCGGGTTTCCATACTTACCGCAT
>PKYU01000458.1:225-11012 GCA_003132765.1 Chitinophagaceae bacterium
CCGGTGCTCGGGTACATATTTCATAAAATCGTCCGGGAAATCAAACTTGATATTTACTGAAAAAATTTTCATTGTATTTTCCAATCAATAATTTTTTTGGTCCATCCTTTATTGAACGGAACAGAAATTTTAATGTAATTATCTGTATAGCCATCCATCATTCCCATCTTATCAGACCCTTCAAAAAGTACTTTCCTTGTTTCGCCGCTGTGCTTTGCTGCAAAAGCCTGCAATTTATTGTATGATAAGTTACGTAATATTTTTGTCCGGCGATTGCGGACTTCTATGGGAACTGCAGGATCAATAGATAAAGCATGGNNAGACCTCCAGGTTATTAAGGAAGTTTACCGTTTCGTCAAAATCTTCATTAGTTTCCCCCGGGAAGCCTGTAATAACATCCACACCAATACAGCAATCAGGGATTAGATTTTTAATGAGGGCAATTTTTTCAGCATATAATTCTTTTTTATAACGCCTTCGCATGAGGCCAAGAATTTTATTGCTGCCACTTTGCAAAGGTATATGAAAATGGGGCATTATTTTTTTACTGGCTGCCACCAGTTCTATGATGCTGTCGGTTAAAAGATTCGGCTCAATGGATGAAATGCGGTAGCGCTCGACGCCATTATGTTTTTCTATCGCCCGGAGTAAACTATAGAAATCTTCCCGCGTTTTATACCCGTTTTCATCTTTCCCAAAATCACCTAGATTTATTCCCGTAAGCACAATTTCTTTTACACCACGTTCTGCGATTTGATTTATTTCGGCCAATACATTTTCAATGGAATTGCTCCTGCTCTTTCCCCGGGCCATTGGTATGGTGCAAAATGAACAATTATAATCGCAGCCGTCCTGCACTTTCAGAAAAGTTCTTGTTCGATTTTGGATAGAATAGGATGAATGAAACCCGGTCAGGTCTTCAATATCGCAACTGCATATTTTGGTGCTGTCACCTTTGGTAAGCTGATTTAGATGTGAGGTAATATTAAATTTTTGNNCTTCAGCCGCCCCTAATACAAGGTCTACACCATCTATCGTCGCAATTTCAGCCGGTTTTAATTGTGCATAACAACCGGTAATGACTATCATGGCCTTCGGTGCTTTTCGTTGTATTCTTCTCACGAGGTGCCGGCATTCTTTGTCAGCATTTTCTGTAACCGAGCAGGTGTTGATCAAATAAACGTCTGCCTCTTCTGTAAAATCTTTCTTTATAAAACCATCCTTCTCCAACAGCCTTTCAATAGCGGATGTTTCAGAATAATTGAGTTTGCATCCCAACGTATGAAGGGCAACAGATTTCGCGGCTGACATAAGTTTACAGAAATAAGAAATTATGGTAAGGGTGTAAGTTCGGCATGTTTTGGTATCCGCGGATATAAGATTTATCAGTACAACAGTTTTTCCGGTCTTTTAAAAGAATGTGTTATTTTAATGACCAATGGAAATAATCACACAATTGAAATTTTTTCATGAATCAAAATAATCGTGATGAACCTCAGCAAGAATAACCTGGTATTTCACTTCATTATCTTTATTGGCGCCATTCATTTCATACTAATCACTCTTATTAAATGTGCCTCAACCTTATAGATATCAATTAAGAGGAATAATTAAGCATATTATTTATGGTAATTAATTTATGCACAATATGGATAAAAAATATTAATCCTGATATTTGTAGTGATCTAGCAATGAACAAAAGCGCCTGATAGCCTAGGTGGGGCAGGATGGCGGAGCCCCGGGCATTATCAATTGCATCTTTGTAAATTATAAATGGAAATACAATTGTGATTGATTTAGCGTATTATTTTAATCAATTATATGTAAATTGCGAGGCAAAGATTAGCCTGTAGAATGAAGATGAAGATTAAATCGTTCTTTGCGAAGCCCTTCGCTATATATATATATAAACAAATCCGCAAATCCATGCTGACTGCTCCGGAAGACCAGGAGCGAATTTTTCAATCACTAATAAAAACCGGGTTAAAAACTGAATTCGGTAAAGAACACCATTTTGAAAAAATAAAGAATCATGAAGATTTTGTAGCAAATGTTCCTTTACGGGATTATGAAGATTTTAAGGGATACATAGAAAAAATTAAGAAAGGAAAACACAATGTTCTTTGGAAAGGTGTTCCGATCTATTTTGCAAAAACGAGCGGCACTACCAGCGGTGTTAAATACATTCCTATTACAAAGGACTCGATAGATAATCATATAAACACTGCAAGAAATGCTTTGCTTTGCTATATGGTGCGAAGCGGCAATACACAATTTTCAAATGGGAAGATGATCTTTTTGAGTGGCACTCCCGAGCTGGAAAGGGTGGGTGGCATTCCAACCGGCAGACTGAGNNTGCGGTCAAACCAATTGCCATCTTTCGAAACCAATTGCATAAGTGAATGGGAAGAAAAGCTTGATAAAATTGTTGAAGAAACTGTCAACGAAAGAATGACACTGATCAGCGGCATTCCGCCATGGGTACAAATGTATTTTGATGCGCTGGTGAAGAAGACCGGGAAAAAGATAAAAGATATTTTTCCTGATTTCAGTGTTATGGTGCAGGGCGGGGTAAATTTTAAGCCTTATAAAGCAAGGCTTTTTGAAACAATAGGAAAACCAATTGATACGATTGAACTGTATCCTGCCAGCGAAGGATTTTTTGCATTCCAGGATAATATCAAAAGACAAAGCATGCTGCTCAATACAGACAGCGGAATTTTCTTTGAATTTATTCCAGCTGCAGAAATCTCAAAAAAGAACCCAACGAGGCTAACTTTAAAAGATGTGAAAAAAGATGAAAATTATGCGATGGTTATCAGCAACAATGCAGGCTTGTGGGCGTATAACCTCGGTGATACGGTAAAATTTGCTTCACTGAATCCGTATAGGATTGTTGTTACCGGCAGGGTGGAGCATTTTATTTCTGCCTTTGGGGAACATGTAATTTGTGAAGAAGTGGAAACGGCCTTATTGGAAACTGCAGCTGCTGAAAAAGTTCAGGTAACTGAATTTACATTGGCTCCGGAAGTTTCAATTGATGATCAAAAAAGCTGCCATGAATGGTTTATTGAATTTGAAAACCTTCCGCGAAACCTCAAACAGTTTGCACATGAACTGGATGAGAACCTCAGAAAGAGAAATATTTATTATGATGATCTTATCAAAGGAAATATTCTGCAGCCTCTGAAAATTTTTCCTGTGCAGAAGAATGGATTTATTAATTATATGAAGAGTGTCGGAAAACTGGGAGGACAAAATAAAGTGCCCCGTCTCAGTAACGATCGCAGCATAGCTGATGATTTGATGGAGTGGGTGAGAAAACCTGCACCTGAAAGAATAACAAATTCTTAAAAATGTTTTTCCGCTTAATTAATAAAAAAATATACATTTGCAATCAACTCTTAATAAAGCAAAAGTGAAAGGTTATCAAAATTTAGATTCTTCTGTTGTTTCAGCTAATAAAACTGGTGCAGAAAGAATGCCCGTTCGCTGTTTCCTCCGACCTGGATGCTGATAGGCCGAGCAGTTATAATTGCCCCTGCCCCTATCAGTGAAAAAAGCCCAACTTACTCACTTAATTTTAATTTTAAAAATCACGCAAAGTGGAACAATCAAAAATAATTGTTCGTGTTGCAAATTCCGGGGATTTACATTACGCACAGACAATCACTGATGAAATGACTGCATCAGCGCAGGTAAGGGGAACCGGTATTGCCAAACGATCTACTGAATATATACAACAAAAAATGCAGGAAGGTAAAGCAGTCATTGCTCTTACTGAAGATAACCAATGGGTGGGCTTTTGCTATATTGAAGCATGGAGCAGTGAAGGCTTTGTAGCAAACAGTGGCCTGATAGTGGCGCCTGAATTTAGAAAAACAGGCATTGCGAAACAAATTAAAAAAAGGATCTTCGATCTTTCAAAAGAGCGATATCCGAAGGCTAAAATATTTGGACTTACAACAGGCCTTGCGGTTATGAAGATCAATAGCGATCTCGGCTATGAGCCGGTGACCTATTCAGAACTTACCGATGATGAAAATTTCTGGGCAGGTTGCAAAAGTTGTGTCAATTACGATATCCTTATGAGCAAGGAACGTAAGAATTGCATGTGCACCGCTATGCTTTACGATCCTGCAGACCATCCGAAACCAGAAGAAACAGCGGCAGATTTCAGGAAGCACTCGAAGCAATATGAAAGATTCATGAGACTCAAACAAAGCAGGCTCATTAAATTCTTAAAAGGAAAAATAGGCGATAAGCAGAAGTCGGTTTTCAGTATTTTTTTCAACCTGTAAATTGGAATAGTAATGGGTAAAAAGGTAGTGCTTGGATTTAGCGGAGGTTTGGATACTTCNNCTGTAAAATATTTTACCGTGGATTCCGGTGATGAAGTACACAGCATTACGGTGAATACAGGTGGCTTTTCAGAAAAGGAATTGACAGATATTGAAAAGCATGCAAAGTCTTTAGGAGTTATTTCCCATACAACTGTTGATGCAGTAAAGAGTTATTATGACACTATTATTAAATACCTGGTTTATGGAAATGTACTGAAAAATAATACCTATCCGCTAAGCGTAAGCGCAGAAAGACTTTCACAGGCGTTACATATTGCGGAGCATGTAAAGAAATTAAATGCAGATGCAGTGGCTCATGGCAGTACGGGGGCGGGTAACGACCAAGTGAGGTTTGATATGATCTTTCATATAATGATTCCGGGTGTGGAGATCATTACTCCCATAAGGGATATGCAGCTATCAAGGCAACAGGAAATTGATTACCTGAAATCCAAAGGTGTAAAAATGAATTTTGAAAAATCAGCTTATTCCATCAATAAAGGCCTTTGGGGTACAAGTGTTGGTGGTAAAGAAACGTTGCATTCTAACGGAATGCTGCCAGAAGAAGCGTGGCCCACTCAACTTTCCAATCATAGTCCGCAGCAGGTGAAGTTGCATTTTGTAAAAGGTGATCTGATTGGGGTAAGCGAAAAGACATTTTTTCATCCTGTTGAAGCGATTGAATATTTACAATCGATCGCAGGTCCATATGCCATCGGAAGAGATATTCATANNTAATAGGGATAAAAGGCCGTGTAGGTTTTGAAGCTGCGGCGCCCATCGTCATTATTAAGGCACACCATGCATTGGAAAAACATGTACTTTCCAAATGGCAGTTGAATATAAAAAACCAACTGGCTGAGTTTTATGGCAACTGGCTTCACGAAGGTCAAATCCTCGATCCTGTTATGAGGAATATTGAATCATTTTTCGAATCTTCACAAGTGCAGGTTACCGGTGATGTGTTTGTGCAATTAATGCCCTATCGCTTCCAGGTTACAGGTATAGAGTCGAAGTTTGATTTGATGAGCAGCAAATTTGGAAAGTATGGAGAAATGAATACCGGCTGGAGTGGTGAAGATGTAAGAGGATTTAGTAAAATATTCGGCAATCAGACTGCAATTTATCATGCTGTTAAAAAAACCGCTGATGAAAAATAAAATCAGGGTAGGAATAATCGGCGGCGCCGGCTATACGGGCGGAGAGCTTCTCCGCCTGCTTGTAAATCATGCTGAGGTAGTTTTAATGTTCGTGCAAAGCAAAAGTAATGCTGGGAAGCATATTCATAAAGTTCACCAGGACCTGATCAACTCTACAGAACTGAAGTTTTCCGGTGAGCACCATCATGATATTGATGTACTTTTTCTTTGTGTTGGGCACGGGGATTCCAAAAAATTTCTTGAAGAAAATGATATTCCGCTCAGGATAAAGATTATTTCACTTTCACAAGATTTCAGGTTAAAGAAGAATGCTGAACTTAAGGGCAGAAAATTTATTTATGGTCTTCCGGAAGTGAACCGTGAACTAATTAAAACTTCAGATAATATTGCCAATCCCGGGTGTTTTGCTACCTGTATCGAACTTGGGTTATTGCCTTTTGCAAAAAATGGGTTACTGGAGGATGTTTGCACTACCGGCATCACCGGGTCAACGGGTGCAGGGCAGGGGTTGTCTGAGACATCACATTTTTCGTGGCGCGAAAATAATGTTCAGGCCTATAAATCTCTTACGCATCANNGCTGCTAATTCCGGAACTTCTATTCATTTTGTTCCATGGCGGGGAGATTTTACGAGGGGGATATTTATAACATCCCAGTTTAAATGCACCGAATCGATTAAAGAGATGTTTAAACTCTTTGAAGAGTATTACTTAGGACATCCTTTTATCACGGTGAGTCACGATCCGATATTTTTAAAACAAGTAGTAAATACCAATAATTGTTTTATTCATCTTGAAAAGGCGGGCCATATAATTGTAGTGCATTCTGTTATTGATAATTTATTGAAGGGTGCCAGCGGGCAGGCTGTTCAAAATATGAATCTTATGTTTGGTATAGATGAAACTACAGGACTGAAACTAAAAGCCAATTATTTTTAAAACATTTCAAGATGAAACTTTTTGACGTTTATCCTGTTAATGATATCAACATAATAAGGGCAAGCGGATCTTATGTTTGGGACGATAAGGGAAATGAATACCTGGATATGTATGGTGGCCATGCCGTTATTAGTATCGGACATACGCATCCGCATTGGGTGCGGAGAATAGAAGATCAACTGGAGAAAATTGCATTTTATTCCAATTCAGTAAAAATTCCCATTCAGCAAAAACTTGCTGATAAACTGGGCGAGGTTTCGGGTAAGAATGATTACCAGTTATTCCTTTGTAATTCCGGAGCAGAAGCCAATGAAAATGCATTAAAATTAGCTTCCTTTCACACGGGTAGAAAAAAAATCATTTCATTTTCAAAAGCATTCCATGGGCGTACATCTCTTGCTGTTGCTGCTACTGATAATCCTTCTATCGTTGCTCCAGTAAATAAAACAGAGAATGTAATTTTTCTTCCTTTCAATGATGAAGATGCATTGATTGATTATTTTGATAAGGAAGGGGATGATGTTTGCGCAGTTATTATAGAAGGCATACAGGGTGTTGGTGGCATCAATATTGCATCTATTCCCTTTTTGCAACTAATCAGGAAATTATGTGAAGATTACGGTTCTGTATTTATTGCAGATTCCGTTCAATGCGGATANNGGATGCAGATATTTATACTATGGCAAAAGGCATGGGAAATGGTTTTCCTGTCGCTGGTATTTCCATTGCTCCTCACATACAATCAAAACATTTTTTATTAGGTACCACCTTTGGCGGAAATCACCTGGCTTGTGCCGCTGCTCTTGCAGTGCTTGAGGTCATTGAGCAGGAAAAATTAATGGACAATTCCCGCAAAACGGGGGATTATATTTNNCCTTCGTGGAAGGGGATTAATGATCGGTTTTGATGTGCCGGATACATTAAAGGATTTGAAAAAAAACCTTTTATTTAAACATCATATTTTTACCGGAGAAGCGAAGCCTAATGTAATCAGGTTGCTGCCTTCTCTAGCACTAACTTTGGAAGATGCAGATAAATTTTTATCGGCCCTGCGGGAAGAAATTTCGGCTATTGCTGATAAGCGTTCAGCCAGGGAAGTATCGTAAGTCAATCTATTATAATATCTATCTTTATCGCTTAATTACAGAAAAAAATTGAAAAACTTTCTTTCAGTAAAAGATGCAGTAAATATTAAATTTCTTATTAAATCTGCTAATGAATTCAAGGCAAACCCGCTTTCCAAAAAAGGCCTCGGCAGAGGCAGGCGTTTGGGCCTTGTATTTTTGAACCCCAGCATGCGAACAAGACTAAGTACCCAGATTGCTGCCCAAAATCTTGGAATGGAGGTGATTATTTTTAATGCATCCCAGGATGGCTGGTCGCTTGAATTTGCCGAAGGAGCTGTAATGAATGGAACAACGGTAGAACATGTGAAGGATGCAGCGCCTATACTTGGGCGTTATTTCGATATTCTCGGTATCCGCACATTCCCTTCTTTAAAAAACAGAGACGATGATTATTCGGAATATGTGATGAGTCAATTTGTAAAATATTCCGGAATTCCGGTGGTTAGCCTCGAAAGCGCCACAGTGCATCCGTTGCAGAGCCTTACTGATATTATAACAATTAGTGACCATCTTCCTGTAAAAAATAAAAAAAGGGCAAAGGTTGTTTTGACTTGGGCACCTCATGTAAAGCCTTTGCCACAATGTGTTGCCAATAGTTTTTGCGAATGGATNNTTATAATAACCCACCCGAAAGGTTATGAACTTGATCCGGAATTCTCAAAAAATGCATTAGTAACAAATGACCAGGAACAGGCACTTTCTGAGGCTGATTTTGTATATGTTAAAAACTGGAGTGGCTTTTCCGATTACGGCAGAATAGAAAATAACAGGAGCGGGTGGATGCTAAGGAAGGAGAAGTTGCAGGTAACCAATAATGCCAAAATTATGCATTGCCTCCCCGTAAGAAGAAATGTTGAACTGAGTGATGAAGTGCTTGATGGCCCAAATAGTCTCGTAACTGAGCAGGCGGCAAACAGGGTATGGGCAGCCCAGGCAGTTCTTTCGGGAATATTAAATGGCCTGCCATGAGGAATAAAAATTCAGGTTTCCCCCATTCAGATCAGCATTATAAAAGGGAAATATTATATATAATAAAAATTGGGGGTAATGTAATCGATAATGAAAAAAGCCTTCATGGTTTTCTTGAAACCTTTGCTTCCATTGATCATAAAAAAATATTGGTGCATGGCGGCGGAAAAATAGCCACATCGTTAGGTGATAAACTTGGAATAGTATCTCATTATATTGATGGCCGGAGAATTACGGATGATGCAACAATTGACCTGGTTACAATGGTATATGGCGGGCTGGTTAATAAAAAGATCGTAACGACCTTGCAGGCCCTGCATTGTAATGCAATTGGTATTTCAGGGGCGGATGCAAATGCTTTGCCTGCAAAAAAAAGGCCCGTAAAATCTATTGATTATGGATGGGTAGGGGATATCAATAAGGAGAATATTGATCCGTCTATATGGCAAATACTTTTGGAAAATAAACTGGTGCCTGTAGTTGCACCTCTTACCCATGATAATGCGGGCCACATGCTTAATACCAATGCAGATAAAGTAGCCTCAGTGCTGGCAGCAGCTTTAGCAGGAACTTATGTGGTGCAGCTTATTTACTGCTTTGAAAAAAATGGAGTATTGAATGATGCAAACGATGGTGACAGTGCCTTAGCTTATTTAGATATGAATACTTATAGGCAGCTTAAAGAAAATAAAAAGCTATTTGCCGGGATAATTCCCAAAATAGATAATGCAATGGATGCTGTGAGAAATAATGTACAAACCGTGATTATCGGGAATTCCGATTTCCTGGTTCAATTAATAAACGGAGAAGGTGGTACACAAATTCGCTTGTAGGAATATTAAATTATTAAAATAAGCATGATCAAACCTGCAGAGATAAATAAGGAAAGGGCAAAACGATTGTTTGAAGAGGCTTGTGGATTACTAAAGCAATTGATCGGGATTCCGTCTTTCAGCAAAGAAGAAGATAAAACAGCTGATGCAATTGAAGAATTTTTCAAAAGAAAAAACATAGTTGCCAACCGGTATCTGAATAATGTATGGGCCGTAAACAAGTATTATGAAAAGAGTAAAATGACAGTTTTACTGAATTCACATCATGATACAGTAAAGCCGAATCCGGGATATACTTTGCCACCTTTTGAAGCAATTGAAAGAGATGGAAAACTTTTTGGACTTGGCAGCAATGATGCCGGTGGATCGATAGTTTCTCTCATTGCATTGTTCACGTATTTTTATGATACACAAAATCTTCCTTTCAACCTGCTTTCGGCGGCAACGGCAGAAGAAGAAATATCAGGGCATGATGGAATAGAAATCCAGCTGCCGCGCCTTCCAAAAATTGATTGTGGCATCGTAGGTGAACCTACACTCATGAAAATGGCTATTGCTGAAAAAGGGTTAGTCGTTATAGATTGCATTGCGCAAGGTGTTGCCGGCCACGCTGCCCGAAATGAAGGTGTTAATGCAGTATATAAAGCCATGAAGGATATTAAATGGTTCAGTAGTTTTCGGTTTTCAAAATCTTCATCCCTTCTTGGCCCGGTGCATATGGCAGTTACCTCAGTAAATACTCAGAATAAAGCACATAATATTGTACCTTCCGAATGCAGATTTGTTGTGGATATAAGAGTAAATGAATGCTATTCGTTTGAGGAGGTTATCGCGGAAATCAGGAATAATGTGGTGTGCGAAGTATTGCCGAGAAGCACAAGACTCAGGCCTTCTTTCATTGAGGAAGTTCATCCGCTGGTGAATGCAGGAAAAATGATGGGTATTGAAACATATGGGTCACCAACCTGTTCTGATCGTGCACTAATGGATTTTCCTGCGCTTAAGATGGGACCGGGTGATTCAGCCCGAAGTCACATGGCGGACGAATTTATTTTTCTTGATGAAATCAGTGAGGGGATTCAAAAATATATACAACTTCTGCTGAACCTGGCTTTCAATATAGAAATGCAGAAAACCTAATTCAGGAATGAAAAAACTCTGGCAAAAAAATATCGAATCATCAAAGGAAGTAGAAAGCTTTACAATAGGTAAAGACAGGGAGCTGGATATGCACCTCGCTCCATTTGATGTACTTGGTTCATTGGCGCATATTCAAATGTTGGGAAAGATTCAATTACTTACTTCGAAGGAACTGAAAACATTACAACTTGGCCTTAAAGAAATTTACAAAGACATTCAAACTGGTAAGTTCAAACTTGAACCTGGTGTGGAAGATATCCATTCACAGGTAGAAATC
>PKYU01000140.1 GCA_003132765.1 Chitinophagaceae bacterium
ATTATACTTAACTTAACACTAGTTTTGTTTTACCAAGCGGTACATTATACATTTGCAATCTTAGGAAATTATAAAAAAAATCAAATGAAAATTGCAGTAGTGGGGGCTACAGGACTTGTGGGAGCCAAAATGTTACAAGTGCTGGAAGAAAGAAAGTTTCCGGTTACAGAAATTATTCCGGTAGCATCTGAAAAATCTATCGGGAAGGAAATTTCATTTAAGAATAAAAAATATAAAGTAGTTTCTGCTGAAGAGGCTATCAAAGCAAAGCCAGCAATTGCCATTTTTTCAGCTGGTGGAGGAACTTCTCTTGCGCTGGCTCCGAAATTCGCTGAAGCCGGTATTATCGTGATAGATAATTCATCTGCATGGAGAATGGATCCTTCAAAAAAGCTGGTAGTACCGGAAGTAAATGCTGGGGTACTTACAAAAGAAGATAAGATTATTGCAAACCCCAATTGCTCTACTATACAAATGGTACTGGTATTAAATCCACTTCACAGAAAATATAAAATAAAAAGGGTAGTGGTTTCCACCTACCAAAGTGTAACAGGCACCGGTGTTAAAGCAGTGCAGCAAATGGAGAATGAACGAAATAATATAAAAGGGGAAATGGCCTATAAATACCCGATTGATAAAAATGCAATTCCTCAAATTGATGTTTTTACAGATAACGGCTATACCAAAGAGGAAATGAAGATGGTAAATGAAACGAGGAAGATTTTGGGAGATAACAGCATTCAATTAACGGCAACCTGTGTACGCATACCTGTGATGGGAGGCCATAGCGAAAGTGTGAATATTGAATTTGAGAATGATTTTGACCTGGAGGAGGTTAAGCAAATTTTGTCCGGAGCACCGGGAGTAGTGGTTCAGGATGATATTGAAAATTTTGTGTATCCAATGCCGTTAACCGCGCATGAAAAAGATGAAACTTTCGTGGGAAGAATACGCAGGGATGAATCCCGGGCTAATACTTTAAATTGCTGGATAGTTAGTGATAACCTGCGAAAGGGAGCCGCTACTAACGCGATACAAATAGCAGAATGGCTGTTGGAGAAACAATTTATTAGCTAATCACCAATTATCCCAAAGGATAAAGCGCAATATATTTTAAGGTCATATAAGGTAATTATAGTCTGCAAGCAATTGATATCAGGTCAATTTACTCAATGCTGATTTAAGCTTTGCAAGCATATCCGGAATTTCTTCTTTTTTGCAGGTACCTACACTAAGCCTATACCAGTTGGAATCTTTTGAGGCGCCGAATGCATAAAAAGGAACTACGGCTAGTTTCGCTTCATTCAGGATATAAGATGTAACCTCAGATTGAGAAGAAAGAACAGGATTATTCTCAATTTTTTTACCGACAAGATTTAGCTGTATAGTTAGGTATATGGCCGCCTGCGGTGCACATGCATCCACTGAAAAACCTTCCTTTTTTAAAAGCTGAAATCCTTCATAAATACGTTCCAATCTTTCTTCCAGCTCCATTTTAAAATTAGAAAGATATCCATCAATTATATTTTTTTGAAGCAGGAAATTCGCAGTTGCATGCTGTTCTGCCATCGGGCTCCAGGCGCCTATATGGCTATTGATGGCTTTCATTTTTGCAAGAACATTTTCCGGACCTAATGCCCAGCCAACGCGAACACCGGTTGAAGCAAAAGTCTTGCTGATCCCATCGATAAAGATGGTATATTGTTTCATTTCTGGGCGAAGGGAAACTGGGTTATAGTGTTTGGTTTTACCAAAAGTGAGGGTCCAATACATTTGATCATACATTAAATACAATTTCTTTTCATCATCACTCCGGCGCATATTTTCCGGCAAAATCATGTCACAAATTTTTTCCAGCTCCTCCCTTTTGAAAACCGTTCCGGTAGGGTTTAATGGTGAGCACAGTGCAATAAGCACAGCATCGTGAATATGGGGATTGATATCTTCCGCAGTAGGCATAAAATTATTTTCTGCAGTAGTTTCCAGCACTACATGATTTCCTTCCACAAAATGAACATAATGATTATTGTTCCAGCTTGGAACGGAATAGATTACTTTATCATCCTTGTCAACTATTGCACGATACAAAGCATAGATAAGAGGACGCCCTCCTGCCGCTATTAATATTTCCCTCACATCATAGTTCAAACCTTCCCTTTCTTTAATAAATACAGAAACCGACTCTCTTAGTGCAAGAATCCCCTCTGCAGGGGGATAAGTCGTAAACTTATGGCGATAAGTNNTTCAATTATTTCATCTTCCAGCTTTTTAGGAATCGGGAATATTGAAGAATCAAAATCTCCAATTGTGAAATTGTAAATCTTATCTCCTTTCTTTATTTTTTCTTTTATCTCTGCTCCAAGTCGAACAATTTCAGAGCCTATTAATGTTTCTGAAAGATGGCTTAGCTTTCCCGGTTTTTTATGGATAGAGTTAACTTTTTTTTCGGGCAATTTTATTTTATCTTTTAGCATAAAAAACTTATAAACTTCTTCTTAAAAAATCTTCAATACCTGCCACTATCTTCTTTGCGACCAGTTGCCGGAATTTTGGATTTAAAATCCTCTTTTCATCGCCTTTGTTGCTTAAAAAAGCTACTTCCACCAGGCAATTGGGATAATCTGTCGGGCCGTTTAATGCAAAATTAAAGCTTCCAACGTTTCCATATTCTTTTAATCCGGTTTGGAGCATAGCTCGCAGCACAGCCTGGCTTAAAGGCCGGAAACCAATATACCGGTAGTAAGTACTTATTCCGTTAACAGAATCCTTGTCAGCAGAGTTTAAATGAATACTGACCAGTAAATCAGGATTTTTTTGCTTTAGGTAAGTTATGCGCTCATACATACTAAGGGTAGTGTCCCTTTCCCGGGTCATAATAACCTTTGCTTTTTTCTGGCGTAATACTTTTTCAAGCTCCGTTGCAATCAACAAAGTATAGTCTTTCTCTTTAATATTGGTTCTGATACCTCTGGCTCCAATATTATCCCCGCCATGGCCGGCATCAATTGCAATTGTTAAATGAGGCAATGTCAACAAAGGTGGTTGTCGCCTGACTCTTATGGTGAGCTTATCATCTTCAGTATAAAAAATACTGTAGCCCCAATGTTGTTGATGCTTTAATTCTATAATAACTTTCATCACGNNTCACGTCATTTTCAGGCTGCTCATACCAGGCATTTTTTATTTCCTTTGCAGTCGATAGCTGCGTGATCCAATTGGTATTACTCGTTGCACCAAAAATTTCCACTACTATTCTTGATGGATGAATTTCCATTACACTTTTGTAAGGAAGCTTTTCATCAAGCTTTATAGTTACATAATCAAAAAGCGAATCTCCAAATACCTTCCAGCTATTTGTCATGTATTCCTTTTCCAAAGGTATTTGTGCCTCAACTACCTTCTTTCTTTCAATAAATGCAGAGTGATATTGAGATAATTGTACCTTATATTTATCGTCGGCACTATCCACTACTTTCAGAATTACATTACTGTCGAGGAAAGTCATTTTAGCGCCGCCCAGCCGGTCATCTCCAAGTCCATAGTTTAAAAACGGAAGAGAATCAGTTGTTTTCACATAGAAAATGCCAGCCTGATTATTTTGAGAAAAAGTCAATAAAAATGAAAATGTGAAGAGAACGGCAAAGGTAATTTTCATTAAATGAAGGTAGAGAAATTTAATAAAAAGGCTTTGAGATTCATTCAAAGCCTTTTATCAAAAGGTGTAATTTAATTATCACAAACTATATCGCCCGTCTTCTATCAATTTATCAGCAATTAAGCGTCTCGCATCTTTGCTGTTGAAGGATTGTGTTTTAGTAAACCTTTTTAAGCCCAGTAACATCATTCTTTGTTCATCTCCGATAGCAAAGGCATTGATAGCTTCCTTTCCACACTTTGCAACTATATCAACGGCATCATTCAGGCAGCATTGTATTAATGCGACATGCACTTTATTATTTTCTTCACCGCCCCGATCGGCATTTTTCATAACACGGAGCAAAAAGCTTTCTGCAATAAATGTTTGTAGGGCCATATCAGCAATGTTCATGATTATCTCCTGCTCATTGGTCAGGTTGGTCATTAATTTCTGAACGGCTGCCCCGGCCACCATTAAAATGCATTTCTTCATGTTGGCAATTGTTTTTTGCTCCTCTGCAAAAGGGCCATCTGCATTTTCACCAAATTCAGGGATACTCATTAATTCTTTTTGCACATTCATCGCTGGCCCCATAAGATCGAGTTTTCCTTTCATTGCCCTTTTTAACATCATGTCAACTGTAAGAAGGCGGTTGATTTCATTGGTACCTTCATAAATGCGATTTATGCGGCTGTCCCGATAGCCCCTGCTGATATTATATTCATCGCTGTAACCATTGCCCCCATGTATCTGCACTCCTTCATCTACTACAAAATCGAGTACTTCACTTCCGTGAATTTTCAGAATGGCACATTCAATGGCATATTCTTCAGCAGCTCCCAATAAGGCTTCATTAAAAGGTTTCCCTGAGGCGAGTAGCTCAGCTTCTTTTTCGTCAATCCACTTGGCAGTTCTGTATAAGGCACTTTCATCCGCATAAATCCTGATAGCCATTTCTGCCAGTTTGTGTTTGATGGCGCCAAAATTTGCTATCGGAGTTTTGAACTGCTCTCTTGCTTTTGCATATTCTATAGAATCGCCCAGGGCAAGCTTAGCCCCACCAATAGCTGCTGCAGCCAATTTAAGACGGCCGATATTTAAAATATTGAATGCTATGATATGTCCTTTACCGATTTCACCTAAAACATTTTCCACCGGAACTTTACAATCCTGGAAATACAATTGAACAGTCGACGATCCTTTGATACCCATTTTATGTTCTTCGGGCCCCCGGGTAAATCCTTCGAAACCGCGTTCAAGAATGAACGCAGTAAATTTATCGCCATCAACTTTTGCAAACACCGTGTACACATCAGCAAAACCTCCATTGGTTATCCAGCATTTCTGCCCGTTCAGCAAATAATTTTTACCATCTGCTGAAAGAGTTGCAGTAGTTTTTGCACCCAAAGCATCACTGCCACTACCCGGTTCTGTTAGTCCATAGGAACCTTTCCATACGCCGGTAGCTAATTTNNCTAATGTCGAGGTAACAAAATCTTTTCCCATCCCTTCAAATTCTTCCGGAACGGAGGCTCCCAATAATCCCTGTTCGCCAGCTTTTGTCATAAGAGCAGGCATAAGCCCGGGTTCCATTTTGTCTATCCGGTCTACAATTGGCAATACTTCAGTTTTCAAAAACTGCAGGCACATATCACGCACCATAACCTGTTCTTCTGAATAATCTTCGGGAGTGAACGTTTCAAAGGCATTACTTTGTTTTATAAGCCATTCCCCACCTTTTAAAAGAGAATTGGATGTTACTGTTTGCATGGCGTTTTATTTAATTTGTTGAATATTTTAGTAATCCATTTCAATTATATAGTTGAAGAAAGGTTGTCATAAACTTTTTGCAACACTTCCTTGGCTATCTCTACCTGCCCGTTGGTTACCCCTGCCAATGCTTCATTTAACGTCTGGTTAGCAAGTTCCATTGTCTTTTCCTGCAGGTTTAATGCTTCTTTGGTTAAAAAAATAAGATTGATTCTCCGGTCTACTTTTGAAGGGACCCGTTTGACAAGTTTTAATTTCTCAAGGTTATCAACCAGCCTGGTAATGCTGGGTTTATCGCGGAAAGTGCCATCACATAATTGTTGCTGGCTTTGGCCCTCCTGCTTCCATAAATGATACAACACACTCCATTGCTCAATCGTAATCTCGATGCCGGATTGTTTAAAGTTCTTCTGCAATCTCCTCGCAATGGCCGTAGATGCTTTTCCTGTAATAAAGCTATAAAGTTCGCCCTTTTTGAATTGGTTGTTTGGCATATAGTTGTTTATGCAACTATGCGAATATACAAATAAGTTTAGTTGCAAAAAAATTATTTTTGCCAATACTTCTCTAATAAATTGTGAAATGCTTATTTATATTTACTAATGGCCCTTTTGCTCATTTCTCTTTTTCTCCTGCTTATTTATACATGGCTAATTTTTTATTACAGGAAAAGCTGGCTGGAGATTAAAGAATTTAAAATTGGAGAAGATTGGAAATTGAAAAATCCGGTTTTTATTTCTATTATAATCGCTGCAAGGAATGAAGAGGAAAACATTGGTTATTGCATAAAATCAATAATAGAGCAAACTTACCCCTGCCATTTGTTTGAGGTGATAGTGGTGGATGATCATTCTACAGATTCAACAGCAGCAATTGTAAATTCATTTAGAAAAGAAAATTTGCATGTGATAAAATTGGAAGATTACATTGGCAACCAAGAGATTAATTCTTATAAAAAGAGAGCCGTTGAAACGGCGATTGGACAGGCAAGAGGCAGATTGATTGTGACGACAGATGCAGATTGCGTAGTTCCGCTACAGTGGCTTGAACTGATCGCTAATTATCATAAACGTACTGGTGTTGTTCTCATAGTAGCACCGGTAACTTATACGAGACCACCGATCACAGATTCATTCTTCAATAGGTTTTTGAAAGTATTTCAATCTCTTGATTTTATGATGCTACAGGGAATAACAGGGGCTTCTGTTTATAAAAAATTCCACAATATGTGCAACGGTGCGAATCTCGCATATGAAAAGAAGGTTTTTATTGAAGCCGGAGGTTTTTCCGGAATTGATAAAATAGCCAGCGGTGATGATATGCTCTTAATGCATAAAATTCAAAAGCTATACCCGGATAAGATTGGATATTTGAAATCTGCCGGTGTAATTGTGCAAACACATCCTGCCAAAAACATCCGGGAATTCGTAAACCAGAGAATACGCTGGGCCAGCAAAGCAGATAAATACCCGGATAAGAAGATAACAGGGGTTCTCGTTTTAGTGTATCTTTTCAATGCCTGGATTTTTTTTATTGCAATTTGTTCATTTTTCTACCTAAAGGCATTATTTCTTTTACTGCTTTTGTTAGGAATTAAGACTCTTGCAGAACTGCTTCTTCTTTTTCCGGTCGCGGTTTTTTTTAAGAATAGAAAAATGCTTTGGTGGTTTATACTTTGTCAACCCTTTCATATAATTTATACTTTGCTTGCCGGTTGGCTGGGTAAGTTCGACACCTATAGGTGGAAGGGAAGAAATGTAAAATAAAAAAGTCCTGCAATGAAATAAGGTAATTTAATGAGTACATCATATTCCTTTACACAAAACGCCTGGAGGCGCCTGCGAAAGAACAGAGGCGCAATGGCAGGACTTATTATTATTTGCTTTTCTGTACTCATGGGCATTTTTGCTTATTTCATCTCACCTGATTCCTCACCAAATGCTGACAGGCAGATAGTAGAAATTCAGGCCAGGAATCCGGGTTTTAAACAATTATTTCTTAAGGTTGACAAAGAAAAAAAAATTGCCCTAACTGGCTTTTTTAATCGGTTACTTTTTGGAAAAGAAGATAAATTTATTTTCATACCCATTAATAGTTTCAGGGAAACCAGAAATTCTGTTATCGTGGAAAAGTTTATTGATGAAGGAGTAGAAGAAAAGCAGTCATATTCAAAAACAATATTACCTGCAAACAATTATGTCGNNGTGGTTACAAAAACATTTTGGTTAGGTACCGATAAATTTGGGAGGGATATTTTGAGTCGACTGATTGTCGGCATCCGGGTAAGTCTTGCAGTAGGTTTAATCACTGTTATTATTTCGCTTAGTATAGGAATTATTTTAGGAGCCGTATCAGGATATTTCGGCGGCCGCACAGATGATATTATCATGTGGCTCATTAATGTAATATGGAGTATGCCAACACTGCTCCTGGTGTTTGGGATGACACTAGCGTTGGGAAAAGGTTTCTGGCAAATATTTATTGCTGTCGGTCTTACTATGTGGGTAAATGTAGCAANNACAGGTGCTGTCTTTGCGTGAAATGGAATATATACAGGCTGTGAAAGCATTGGGGTTGCGGGAAATGAGAATTATTGTAAGGCACATATTGCCTAATGTGTTAGGCCCCGTAATAGTAATTGCTGCATCTAATTTTGCCAGTGCAATAATAATTGAAGCCGGATTAAGTTTTTTAGGAGTTGGCGTGCAACCCTCTATGCCGAGTTGGGGGCTTATGATTAAAGAAAATTATAATTTCATTATAACCCATCACCCGGCCCTTGCATTGGCTCCGGGTATTGCGATAATGATTTTGGTTCTTGCTTTTAATCTTTTGGGAAATGGATTGCGTGATGCTCTTGATGTCAGGAATTAAAGTGATTTCCTGGAATAAACTAAATCCATTCACCTCATAAAAGAATAACTATCAAAACAGGAATTTTAAATAACATCCTTAGCCACTTGCACGCTTCTATTAAAACTTTCTTCGAGCGAAATGAGGGTTTCAGTTCTTGCTATTCCCTTAATTTTTTGTAGTTCGTCGTGCAAAACAGACCGAAGCTGGTTAATGTCTTTGCAAACAATTTCTATATACATGCTATAATTTCCGGTGGTATAGTTCAGCCTGACAATTTCAGGAATTTTTTCAAGCTCCATTGCAACCGAATCATACAGCGAACTCTTTTCGAGAAAAATACCCACAAAGGCTGTAATGTCGTAACCTAATTGTTTAAGATTTACACTAAGTTTTTTACCTTTAACAATGCCAAACTCTTCAAGCTTTTTGATACGAACATGTATGGTACCACCGCTAACGAAGAGTTTCTTGCCCAATTCTGCATAAGGTGTGTCTGCGTTTTGCAGCATTTCCTGAATAATCTGCAGATCCAGTTTGTCGAGATTTAACTTAGAAGCCATATAAGATTTAATTTTTGATATATTTCATAAAAATACAACTTTTATTAAAATAATTCTATATTTTTAAATTTTTTATTGAAATTTTGTTTTCATATTGGTTTGTTTATTAGATTTGCATCAGATTAGTTTTTAAAAATTGTGGGGTGATGAAATTTTTGGCAGACATGCCCCCTTGTCTCGGGGGTGAGGATAACAGGATAAACATAGCATAGAGCCGCTTCTCCAGCGATGGGGTTGCGACCAGGGTCGACCACTGAACTTTGTGCTACGGCTAACTGCTTCGTGGAGGTTCGATCCCTCCCCCTACAGCCTATATAATTAATAAAACCCTTACAGGTATTGACTTGTATGGGTTTTTTTATTTAATCAGGTGGCAGATTAGGTGGCATTTTTTTTAAATCGCTACCTTTTTTTGTTAATTGCATAGCCATTTTAAATAAAGTATGTTTAATCTTGTTCCTGAAAAGGTCCAAGATTAAAACCTTGCCACAAACCTCACCAACAAATACAAATGAAAAAACTGATTCTCACAATATTATTGATTCTCATAATATTAGTTATACCACACGTTACGGATGCTCAAAACAAATGCAAATATGATGTAGACACCTACGATAAGTTTCTAAAAATCAGGAAACTTGAAAAGGAGGTGAAAGTTAACAAGGCTAATGCTGGTGGCAATGGTTATTTGAAACTTGATTTCTGCAAATATGATTCATTGGTTTTTTTTAGAATAACCTATATATTAAGAGATGGAATAGTCGTTGGCAAAGATGATAAGATAATTTTTTTACTGGAAGATGATTCTTCAGTAAGGGCCTTCCCGAATCAAATTTATTCTGGGGATATGAGAGTGGCAACTTCTCAATTTGTTTTAAACGCAAGTTATTTTTTTGAAAACTACGATGATATGGAAAAGCTCAAAACCAAAAAAGTAAAATCAATAAGAATTTATTACAATAGCGTTTATAGGGATCAAGATATTAAAGATAGATTTTCTGATATGCTACAAAATACAGCACAATGTTTTTGATATTCACGTTGGGGTTAGTTCCTATGATTGATTATTATCGCAATCCCATTACTTTCATTAATGACTTTGGTAATATATTCCATCTCCGTTCATCATGAAACTGCATTTTTTGCTCTAAACGTTCAATTCTCTGTTGAGGTTTTGTAATGATCCCTTTGTAATGCGTTTTAGGGTGTTTAATATATAGTTTTTCTAATCTTCTTTCAAGGATCCAGTATATATCATTGTGTTTATCCAGGTTGCTGCTAAGTTGTGAGGGATAATATAGCCGGTGTCTATATGCCTTTCTACTTTTAAAGAATAAGGAGCCATAACCCATATAAAGGATTCTACACCTTTCGAGCGAAAACGGGCAAATGAAATAATAAATTTGCCCTTCGCCTAAATTGGAGGGGAGTTTTTCAATTTGTATTGAGTAATTAATATCTTTTT
>PKYU01000374.1 GCA_003132765.1 Chitinophagaceae bacterium
CCTTATTGTAAAGAGTAAATAAGTTCGAAAATTGTACAGGGAGGACGACTTTAGAGGATTTTCCCTAAAATATAAAGCCTGGAGAAATTTGATTTCCAGGCTTTTTATTTAAACTTTTTCTTTCTGCCTAAAGGCTATTATTTTAAGCCTTGCTTAACCGGGTTTTTCACAGCAAACCGGTACTACTTTTTTTGCCATATCTGCTTTGGGGCTCACGTAAGGAATTCCTAACCCAAGGCCTCGTAAAATGAGCAGGCATGCAAGAACAGTCATTAGATATGGATAAGCTTTCCTGATTTTTTTTCGAATTCCTATACTCACATAATTTCCAAAAAATGCGATACCCCACATCATTGGTAATGTTCCCAGGCCAAAAAATGCCATAAAAAAAATACTATTCGTAATATCCCCTGTAGCTATGGCAATAGCTGCTGCCATATAAACCAGGCCGCAAGGCAATAGCCCGTTTAGCAATCCGATGGAATATAAAGAGGAATAATTTTTCTTTAAAAAAAGCTTACCTATTGATGCACGGAGTTTTCCAAAAAAAGAAAGAATAAAATTCCTGTTATAATAGGCCTGGATTCGTTTGGGTAAAATCAGGACCACTAATATCAATATACCTAAAATAACGGATAGCCATTGCTGATATCCAAACAATGCGACACTTTTGCCAATCAATCCAAAAACTAATCCGAAAACAGCATAAGTAGTAATCCTACCGACATTATAAAGCAAGGCGCCGGAAAATTTCCCCCAGCTATTTTCCTGGTTTAAAGGGAGTGATAAGGCAATAGGACCACACATNNTTGCAAACGCAGCGATGATCAGTTGTATCATAACAATTACAGAGTTTATATCACAACTTTTTCTTCAAAATAATAATTAATGCCATCAGCCTGCCAGCTCAGGTGTAATTCGTAATGTTTGTTCGAGGCGGGAGGTATTGGCACAGCAACTAAACTATCATTAACTGAAAAATTATGAAGGATGTCTTTATCCTCATCCGAAGGGCAGTATAACATAACCTGACCACTTAGTTTTTTGCCTTCAAAATCCTTTGGAAATTGCACTATAAAATTATTGTCCTTAACCATGTATTTGACAGGTTCAGACAGAGAATTACCCCGGTTCGTTGCATCGATGGTTTGCTGATACTTTAATTCCTTATCATAATAATTAGTGGTCACCAGGTCTATCTTCTGATTGGAAGACATAAAGACAAGAAAAAGTATGCCGGCGATAAAGGCCAGGTAGACAACGAGTATTTTATATCCCCAATTCATAAATTAAGATTTTATTAGTTATAAACTTCAGGGCCAATAAATGTAGCCATGACAGTCTTAATTTTTTTATTGTTTTCATACATCCCAATCCTCAAATCAGTTTTCCATCCTTTAAGTTCGTTACGATTTAGGATTATAAAAAATTGCAGGTGAGAATAGTCTTCCTTTTTTACCATTAAATTCTCGTTGCCTACAAATTGAATTTCTCCCTGTGCATTTTCAAGTTTCAGCGTAAATGGGATGTCCTCATGTGTCTTATTGGTAAGCTTCAAATTATAAAGATTGCTGATTCGTCCATCAGGCATTGATGTATAGGTCATCCCGGCCGTACGCATTAACCTGACATCTATATCTGTGCGACTTACTAAAAGGAAAATCAGCAGGGATAATAGAAGCGTAAGCACCGCAGTGTAAGCTTTTATTCTTGTAGTAAACTTCAATTTTACTCCCTGCACAATGCTATTTTCAGACGCATACCGAATCAGGCCTTTAGGCTTATGAACACTATTCATAATTGAATCGCAAGCATCTATGCAGGCTGTACAATTCACACATTCCAATTGCGTTCCGTTCCTGATATCAATACCAGTAGGGCATACCCTCACGCAGGCAAAGCAATCTATGCAATCTCCATTGAGTTTCGATTCCTCAATGCCGGCAATCTTTATACTTCCGCGATCATCACTTTTATGATTTTGCCAGATGATTTCGTGATCTTCATGTTTTTTTAACTTACCCCTTGGTTCACCGCGGACATGGTCGTAAGCTACCACGATTGAATTTTTATCAAGCATTACACTCTGAAGCCTTCCGTATGGGCAAACTACAATACAAGCCTGCTCCCGAAACCACCAATACACGAAGAAAAAAACGCTGGTAAAAATGAGTAAAGAAACCAGGGTACCCACGTTAGCCGCCGGGTTTTGTAAATAACCCAGCAATTGGTCAATGCCGATAAGATAAGCAAGGAAGAAATTTGCGATTAAAAATGACAAGCCAAAAAAAATGATAAATTTAATTGACCGTTTCCTGATTTTTTCTCCATTCCAAGGCATCTCCCTCAATCGTTTTTGTTTCGCAAAATCCCCATCAATCCAATATTCAATCTTTCGAAAGACCATTTCCATAAAAATGGTTTGGGGACATGCCCATCCACAAAAAACCCTCCCAAAAACTACCGTAAACAGGATAATAAAAACAACGAAAGTGAGCGTGGCAATTCCAAAAATGAAAAAATCCTGCGGCCAGAAAACCATTCCAAAAATGATGAACTTTCTTTCCAGGACATTTATCATTACAAGGGGTTCACCGTGTACTTTTATAAAAGGGATGGTAAAAAAAACAATGAGGTAAAATATGCTGAACCATGTTCTCAGGTTATAATATTGCCCTTTGGGTTTTTTGGGATTTATAAAATTCCTTTTCCCGTCTTTGGTAATTGTGGCAACCGAATCTCTGTAACTGCCTTCAATATCATGTTCAATTGTTTCTTCCATAATTATTATTAGTTATATCCATCCCACTGCTGAATCAAGTAAATGCATTTGTGGCTTAACTCATTTTCTTAAATAATTTTCATTTTTTCAATTTACTGGTATCGCCTTTACCAGAACCTGATGAGTCTGCAGCAAATGAAGGTGAAGATGAATCAACATACAAATCTCCCTGCGGCGCCTTTGCATTCGGAGGATTGGTACCATGCAAAGATTTAACATAGCTTGCGAGGTAACTTATCACCTTGGGTGAATATTCAGTTGACCAGGATTGCATTCCCTTGTCAGGATAACCATAGTCAATTGATTTATAAATATCATTTAATGAACCTTTATGCAGCCAATAATTATCTGTGAGGTTAGGGCCAACCCCACCTTCTCCTGATTTACCATGGCAAACAAAGCACTTCGTTTCAAAGATTACTTTTGCCTGCATTAACCCGGCTGCATCAGGCATGGGAACATTATTTTCGTCTATCTTATCTTTATTGTTTGCGTCGTATATTTCTTTTTCAATTTTTGCCTTATCCATTTCAGCATTATATTCTTGTGTTGGATTTTTCCCGAAACCAAATACATGAAAATTGAGCAGGTAAACANNTACTTCCACCACGGAGGCAGGGGATTATCCAGTTCCTTTATGCCATCATAATCATGGTCAAGCATCACATCCGCTTCCTGCTCTATAGGTATAGCCTTTGTGAGTAATTTCTTATCAATCTTTGACCACCAATTTTTGAATTTCCTTTCCCTGGCAGGTGCTTTTTGTTTTTGAGGCAATAATTCAGCCGAAAATCTTCTAATGAAAAATGCGAGAAATAAGATGATGATCAATTCTGTCATGAACACAATTACCAGCAAATAGAAAGTAGTAGAAGAAAGGCCACCGTAATTTGAAATCATACTCTTTGCGGCGGCATTTGTTGCACCCTGGGCCATTAAAGATTGAGATGCCAGCAACAATGAAGAAATTAATAAGAGCGTTACTGTGTTTGCAACCTTTTTATTCTTTTCAATGACTTGCCTTGCCAAAACCAGTAATACGCGGCCCAGGCCCCATATCACAAATACCAGTACAATCATCATGATAATAAGCAGGGTTTCCAGCATATTAGAGCCTGCTGATGCAGAGGTTTGTGTAACCGGTGCAGTTGTTTGCGCTATTCCGGAAGATGCGGCAAGCAGGCCTGCTATAGCAGGCAAAATTTTATTTTTTATCAAATCTATCCGAGACATATTTTTTTATTTAGAGGGTTCAAATATTTTGTTCATCATTATCATCCAGTGGGATATTAGATAATTCTTTTATTCTTTCCTTGCTCATATTTTTGACAAATACCAGCAAAACGATAAAAAAAATGAGGAAAATGAACATGGAAATCAATGCATATACTTTTGCATTTTCTATTGTTTCGGCATATTGTTTTATGAATTTNNTTTTTTGGGTGAAACCCTTATGCTGTCGCTAAGTAAACTGGCAGCAATTTGCTCAGACTGGGTGTCGAGGTCTGCCATTGCAGTTTTCTCGTATCCTTTTGGATATGGAACTCCAAGGGTTATCATTGCGTGGATCTTAGCAGATAATTCTGTAGTATCCAGGTCATCCCTCAGCAGAAATTCGTATGATGGCATTATAGATCCTTCACTCATAGAAGATGGCTCACGGAAATGGCGGAAATGCCACCCGTTAGTCTTCTTTAGGTTCCCTGATCCTTCTCTTGCCAGGTCAGGGCCAATGCGCTTACTCCCCCATTGAAACGGATGATCATAAACAAACTCACCCGCTTTCGAATATTCCCCATAACGCTCCGTTTCACTTCTGAAAGGCCGGATCATTTGGGAATGGCAGAGGTAACATCCTTCCCTTACATAAATATCTCGCCCCTCCAACTCAAGAGGAGTATAGGGTTTTACACTGCTTATAGTTGGGACATTGGATTTTATAAGAAAGGTGGGCACAAATTCAATAATACCGCCTATTAAAATAACTATCAAACTTACAATCATGAAGCGCACGGGTCTTCTTTCTATCACCCTGTGCCAATGCTCATGTTGTGGTTTAACATAATCCTTTTGCAACGGAGCAGCTTCTGCAGGTTCATTAGCTACCAATTTTCCGGCTCTTACGGTTTTGTATAAATTATAAACCATAAAAATGACTCCCACAATATACATGGTACCTCCCACAGAGCGCATAGCATAAAATGGTTTCATGTAGGTTACCGTTTCCAGGAAGGTATATTTCAACTGCCCTGATTCAGTAAATTGTTTCCACATGGAACTCTGAGTGAACCCTGCCCAGTACAAGGGAATTGCATAAAATAGGATGCCGAGTGTCCCTAGCCAAAAATGAATGTTGGCGAACTTTTTTGAATACAGATCTGTCTTAAATATCCTGGGTATAAGCCAGTATAAAATACCAAACGTAAGCATGCCGTTCCAGCCTAAACCACCTATATGTACATGTGCAATAATCCAGTCAGTGTAATGGGCTATGGCGCTGACATTTTTTAATGCAAGCATCGGCCCCTCAAAAGTGGCCATGCCATAACGGGTAACTGCTACCACCATAAATTTCAAAATCACATCATCCCTTACTCTATCCCAGGCTCCACGAAGCGTCAGCAAACCATTTATCATACCACCCCAACTCGGGNNTGCCCAGATGTATAAAAAGATTAAGGCCCAAAAATGTATGATCGATAGTCTGTAAGAATATATCGGGCGATTAGCAGCCTTTGGCAGGAAATAATACATAAGTCCGAGGTAAGGGGTCGTAAGGAAAAAAGCAACTGCATTATGCCCATACCACCATTGTACTAATGCATCCTGAACGCCGGCATATAAACTATAACTTTTTAACCATGTGTAAGGCAGCTCGCCAGAACGCACTAAATGCAAAACGGCTACAGTCACAAAAGTGGCTATATAAAACCAGATAGCTACATACAAATGCTTTTCTCTTCTTTTCAAAATTGTAGCGAACATATTCCATCCGAATATTACCCAAATAACTGTTATAGCTACATCAATCGGCCAGATTAATTCCGCATATTCCCCGGCATCAGTAAGGCCTAAAGGAAGGGTAATGGCCGCTGCTACTATGATCAGCTGCCAGCCCCAAAAATGGATATAGCTCAATTTGTCGCTATACATCCTGGCCTTGCAAAGGCGTTGCAATGAATAATACACGCCCATAAAAATGCCGTTACCAACAAAGGCAAAGATGACCGCATTGGTATGCAGTGGCCGCAGCCTCCCAAAATTTAGATAGGGTGCTATATTCATCCCATTAGGAAACTGGCCTGGAAAAACCAATTCCAATGATATCCAAAGCCCAACAAGCATTCCTACAACACCCCATAAAATAGTGGCATAGGCAAAGTTTCTGACAATCTTGTTATCATAATAAAATTTTTCTACCTGCATATAATTTTGGATTATTTTTTAAATATCTAGAATTTTCGTTTTGGTTAAGTTGCTGGTTTTTTTTCTTCCTGCTTTTTAGGTTCATTAGCAGAACCTGAAGGATCATCAAATAGCATACGAACGGAAGGCGTAAAATCATCGTCATATTGACCCGATTTTACACTCCATAAAAAAGCAATCAGGAAACTTCCTGCTACCACAATACTTATTGCAATAAGGATAAATAATGCCCCCACGCCATGTTTTTTAGCTGCACCAAAAATATAAGGAGGGCCAATTTTTGCATATGATACACATCATAAATAAATATGATTTTGCTTCACTGGATCTTACAATTTTTTCACCCGTGCATTAAATGTGGATAAGGAGGTAACGAGGAGTACTATACTGATGCTGCTTGCCGGCATTAGGATTGCAGCTACCATCGGGGACAGGAGACCCTGTACAGCAAAGGAAAGACCCACTACATTATATAAAATGGACAGCATAAAACTAAAGGCAACAATCCGCTTACCACTTCTGGCATAAGCAATAAATTTATCAAGGTCGCTCACCCTTGATCCATCCATTATCGCATCACATGCCGGTGAAAATTGAGCCGAATTTTCGCTCACGGCAATGCCAACATTGCTCTGCATTAAAGCTCCGGCATCATTAAGACCATCACCTATCATTAATATGGTTTTATTTTTATGCTGCAGGTTTCTTATGTAATCAAGCTTTTCCTTGGGTGAATGCTTAAAATTTATTTCCACGGAATTGCCGAATATCTTCAGGAGGGTTTCTCTTTCTGAATCATTATCTCCTGACAAAACATGCAATTCATAGCTGCCTTTGTTTAGTTGTTCTACCATGGCCCTCATTCCTTTTCTATATTGATTTTTTACCCTGAATTTTCCCAGGTACTCATCATCAAATACAACATGGACTGAGGTTCCCCTGTCAAGGTAAAAATTTTCATCATTGGTTCTTACAAAACTTGCCGAACCCATTTTTACATGCACATTATTTACAAATGCCTCAATACCACTCCCGCTATACTCTTTAAATTCATGGATGATCATCGATTTTTCCGGAACCTCATGAATGGAAGCAGCGATAATCTTACTTAAGGGATGCGAAGATTGTTTCACCGCACTTTTTATAATGGCCATATCTATCCTGCTAAGCTGTACTCCTTCATATTCCACAACGGCAGCAAGATTGTGGGTGATGGTTCCTGTTTTATCAAAAACAATAGTATCAATTTTTGATAATGTTTCTATAACAGAACTGTTCTTCAGGTAAAGTTTATTCCTGCCGAAAATGCGATGCATATTACCGTACGTAAAAGTTGCAGAAAGTAACAGTGAACATGGACAAGCAACAATTAAAACTGAAGTAACGGCAGGGAAAATTTTGGCAGGGTCAATGGCCCACCAGTATAAAACAGTGCAGGCAGCAATGGCAAATAATACTATCGAAAAGTACCGGCTCCATGGATGGATAAATGATTTTTCCTCATTNNACAATTAAAAATTTCATTGTTCCAAAGCTGGGAAATATAGCTATGGGAAGCTTCTTTAATAATTTCAAGTTCGATAGCGCTACCCATCTGCTTGCCACCGGCATAGATCAGCTCTCCTCTCCTCTTCATTACCGGCGTATTTTCACCACTTACAAAACTGTAATCAATATTTCCATTCCCTTTCATAAGGATGGAATCAGCCGGAACCATTTCTTCATTATGAAGAATGATCCGGTTACCCTTTTTCAATTTTGTTACAGGAATATTTTTTTCAACTCCGTCATCCAACACTGAAACTCCCAATGGAAAATAAGACAGGTAGTCTTTATCAAATGAGAAAGAATCATACGTCTTATTTTGAAACCATCTGCCTATAAGCATGAAAAAAATAATCCCCGTTCCGGAATCAAGGTAGCCTGGGCCACTCCCGCTGATTATTTCATAATAGCTCCTCAAAAAAGTTACCAAAATTGCCACAGCAATTGGTGCGTCTATATTCAGGAACCTTTGCCTTAATCCCTTCCAGGCTGAAATAAAAATATCCGACGCGCTAAAGAAAAGTACCGGCAGAGATAATGCAAGGTTGATAAAAGTAAAAGTTTCCTTCAACCCTGCCTGCTCAATATTTCCCCCGGAAAAATATTCCGGAAAACTTAACATCATAATATTGGAAAAACAAAATCCGGCAACTCCTATTCTATAGATTTGCCTGCGGTTAAAAGTGGGCCTGGATTTTGATGAAGTAGCGTCCTTTAAACTTAAATGAGGTTCATAACCAATAAAGGCTAGCAGGTCTACTACTTTTCTGAGAGATATTTTTTCCGGGTTGAAGATGATAAAAACCTGTTTCTTTTGAAAATTTGTTTGTGACTTAATTATGCCCGGTTCTATACGATTTAGATTTTCCAACAGGTAAATGCAGGAAGAACAATGCATTTGAGGTATCGAAAACAAAACGTTTACCTGTTCCTTACTGCTAAACTGAACAAGCTGATTTTTTATCGTTTCATCATCCAGGTAGGCAAATCTTCCGGAGATGAATTTCCCTTTAGCTTTTATCCCTCCCTTATCATCAAGATTATAGTAGGTACATAAATTATTTTCCTTCAATAAAAGATACACCTGCATGCATCCATTGCAGCAGAAAACCCTTTCATCTGCCACAATAGTATCATCACACTGCTCACCGCAGTGGTAACAAAATACTTTTATACTTACGGTACTTACGATTTTAAATAATTTTTGATTAATAGTCCTGGTTCAAATCAATTGTAAAAGGTACTGAAATTTAATTTTCAAAAATGGATACGAAATAATTCTTGTTGGCTTTCTTTCTCGCTCACAACTAAATAAAGCAAAATACAGGAACTGCCTGCAAATTCAGGAACGAATTGCTTTTCAATTTACAAACTTATCACTGATTGAAAAAACTTCTTTTGATCTACATCAAGGATGGAAATGANNCATACGCTTGTCCTGCTCAGGCCTTTTAATAAACAAGCCTGAATGGAGTTAAAGAAAATTTACCTGCATAACGCAATTCCCAAAAATGCTACATTAATTTTTTGTAGCTGTTTATTTCACCAACATCTCCATCTTCAAAGCGAACTATCATGATACTTTTGTCGCTCTCCAGGTTAATCACCCAAATATCCCTGTTAGACTGTTTTACGTTTGCGGTGTTAGTTATCTTATACTCCGGATAAGTCTCAGTCATTTTGCTGCGAACTTCTTCCGGTAGATTTTTTTCATAACCGTAGCTAACGTTATAAATCATATTGCCTTCTTTGGAGAACAGGGCATGCTACTTCATATCATTTTCGATGAATTTAGCCAGGTAGTCTTTATTTAATTGTGCCATTTCATTTTTTTTGCTTCAGGGATAGCCTTGTTGAAAGCCTTGTTTACCTCGGCGGAAACCATAGTTCCGGCTTTAACAGTAATGGCTGGTAAGGTAATGACAGAATCCTTTTCCTACGCTAAAAGTTTCCCCGCACCTGAAAAAATAAATAGCAGAACAATTATGATAGTCTTTTTCATTTTTTTAAGTTTTTAATCTGACTTTATATTATGAATGCTAAAGATATCCTTGTAGTAAAGCCTGTTCAATGACAATTGTCAAATATTAAGTTGACTTCCATCATAGAATTTATAAGCTATTCTTTATTATTGGGTAAATAATCTGAATTGTTGTTTGCGAAGGGATAATACCCGTTTTTGCTTCCCATTCAGTATTACTTTCTTTTTGGTATCCTATCCTTAACAAAGTGTTCCGATGGAATACTGTTAAATTATTTTCTGTCCAATTTGATTTATCTTAGGTTGTATTTCAGGAGCCACGGTTTTGGAAAATTATGAATCGATATTGGCAATTCTGCTTAGAGAAAGAATATCATCATTAAATTTCGTTCGGTAATGAAAAAGGAAAATGATTATATCAATAAGAATAAGGACTTATGGAATAAGAGAACGGATTTTCATATTACATCAGCTTTTTATAATATGGATGGATTTTTAAAAGGCGATTCGTCACTCAATGAAATCGAACTTAACCTGCTCGGTGATATAAAAGGGAAAACCATTTTACATCTTCAATGCCATTTTGGACAAGACACGTTATCCCTTCAGCGAATGGGCGCACAAACAACAGGAATAGATTTTTCCGATAATGCAATTAAGAAAGCAAAAGAATTGGCTCTTCAACTTAAGTTGGATGCACGTTTCATTTGCTGCAATATTTATGATTTGCATGAACATCTGCACGAAACATTTGATATAATTTTCACTTCCTATGGAACAATAGGCTGGTTAAATGACCTTCATAAATGGGGTAAGCTGATTTCAGACTATTTAAAACCCCAAGGCACTTTTATTTTGGTGGAATTCCATCCTGTGATTTGGATGTTTGATTCTGAATTCAAAAAAATAGATTACAGTTATTTTAAGAAGGATCCTATTGTTGAATTGGAAGAAAATACTTATGCTGATGAAAAAGCAGCCATAAATCTGGAAAGCATTACCTGGAACCACTCAATCAGTGAAGTTTTCCAGGCATTGAAAAAATATGGGTTGCAGGTTGATGATTTGCAGGAATATAATTATTCCCCCTATAATTGTTTTAAAAACACGGAGGAATTGGCTCCAAAAAAATATGTAATTAAAGATTTTGGCCATAAAATCCCAATGGTATATTCTATAGTAGCAGCCAAAAAATAATGAGTAAAAGTTTAAAGTACTATTGATTTTATTTATTGTTTTACGTTTGCATTAAAATATATATTATGTCCCTGCAATTAGACAGAACTATTTTTGGAAACATCGCTAACAAAGGCATTACTTTAACGAGACCTGAGGCAGAATCCTTGTTTAGCGAATGGGTTATCAATCCACGCTTGCAATTGCATATGAAGCAGGTAGCTCACCTCATGAAATGCTGGGCAGGTGAAAAAGAACAGTTAGTTGAGGAGGGACAATGGCGGTGGGAAATGGCAGGCCTTCTGCACGATGCTGACTGGGACCAGTGGCCCGATCAGCATTGTAAAAAAATTATTGCAGAACTTGAAAAAAGGAATGTGGATCCTGAAATTATTCACGCCATTGCTTCTCATGGCCCCAATCATTTCGGGGTAGAACCGGAAACACAGATGGATAAGATGTTATTCGCCTTTGATGAATTATCTGGTTTGATACATGCTTATTCCCTCATGCGGCCAATCGGTTATGACGGGATGGAACTTACGGGCGTAAAGAAAAGGTTGAAAGAGAANNGCATCATTTGCGGCTAATGTATCCCGAGAGGAAATTGATGATGCCTGCAGGCGTGCGGATATCCCTTTGGATGACCTGATTAATTTCATCATTTCAAAGCAGGGAGCCTTAAAATAACCAGGTGAATTCTAATCCTTAATTGATCACGGTAAACATATCTTCCAAAAAATAAAATAAAATGAGCACCACACCGAAACCTTTTTTAAATCGACTATTTAATTTCTTTCTTAATTTGACATTAATTATCCTGATTTTTTCTTCCACTGCTTTTTCGCAGGGTGTTAGTACTCAAATCAAAATAAATCAATTGGGATTTTATCCCAAAGGCCCAAAAATTGCAATCGTAACCGGCGATTCCGCTTCATCAACATTTTATATCACTTCCGCCAACTTAAGAGACACTGTATATAAAGGAAATTTATCACCTGAAAAAAAATCTGCATTTTCTTCCTTAATCACCAGGAGCGCTGACTTTTCATCATTAACAACAGAAGGAAATTATTTCGTATGCATCCCAGGAATTGGGCATTCTTATGTTTTTGAAATTAATAATAATGCAAACAGGCCTGCTGCTATTGGTTCATTAAAAGGATATTTTTATCAAAGAGTTTCAATGCCGCTGGAAGAAAAATATGCCGGAAAATGGAACCGGTCAGCCGGGCATCCTGATACAGTCGTATATATTCATCCTTCTGCCGCCAGCGCCAAAAGGCCGGCGGGAACAATCATTTCCACTCCCGGTGGATGGTATGATGCAGGTGATTAGCNNAAATATATCGTTAATTCCGGGATTACTATGGGCACCTTGTTGTCAGCTTATGAGGACTTCCCGGTTTACTACAGTGATTTAAAGACCAATATTTCCGAATCGGGTAATGGTGTTCCGGATATATTGAATGAAGCCATTTACAATCTGAGGTGGATGCTTACGATGCAGGACCCAAATGATGGCGGCGTTTATAATAAATGTACAAATGCGGCTTTCCGNNCACCAAGATATGTGGTTCAGAAAGGAACCGCAGCTACCCTGGATTTTGCCGCAGTAACCGCACAGGATGCACGCATATTAAAAAATTATACAAATCAATTGCCGGGACTGGCTGATAGTTGCGTGGCTGCTTCGGAGAAAGCCTGGAAATGGGCACTCACTAACCCCCATCTCGAAT
>PKYU01000587.1 GCA_003132765.1 Chitinophagaceae bacterium
TTTTGATTGCGGATTCATGGCTTTGGATTTTCAAATTCATATAAAGTGGAACTTACCTGGCTGTATTCATCTGCCGTAGCCAGTTCAGAACCTGGTTGAGATAAAGAATTGGTGGAATTATTGGAGATAAGAAAGGCAGAGGCATTTAAAATCAATACAAAGAAAATGCAAGCGAAAGCTATAACCGGCGTTGCCACAAAGGAAGAAATTTTACTCCACATATTTCTTTCATTTCTTATCCTGGCCTCAATCCTGGTAAAAAGAAATGGGCGTGGTTCGCCTCTTTGAATGTTATCCAAACTTTCAAGAGCGGCCTTTATTTTCTTATTTATATATTCGTCTTCCATCATTTATAATATTTGTTAGACGTTATTTTATCAAAAAACCTTTGTTTTTCATTTTTGTACTTTTTCTCTACTTATTATTAAGTGAATTGTAATATTCTTTTAAAATCTTTTTCAAATTTGCTTTTGCCCTGTGCAATAAGGCGTCAACAGCTGAATCAGTAATTTTCATAACATCTGCAATTTCCAAATATGATAATCCTTCTACCTTATTCAGCACAAATGCAGTCTTCTGATTAGTGGGCAACTGTTCAACCGCCTTAAAAAGCTCTGTTGCCTGTTCCTTATTTTCCATACTTACACCCGGGTGAAAAAAATCCGGAGGATCTATAACTGGCCTGTCATCTTTACCGTAAAGGCTTTGTATAAAAGCAAATCGTTTTTTTCTTTTTTTCTTCCTGATATGATCCATTGCCTTTGAAACAGTAATGCGATATACCCAGGTAGAAAATTTTGACTCTCCTTTAAAAGCTGATACAGATTCAAAAACCTGGATAAATGTCTCCTGCGTTACATCTTCAGCATCTTCTGCATTTTGTAGAATACCGATTGCAGTATTATATACCATATCCTGCCATGCATCTACAATACTTTTAAATGCTGATCTATCCTTCTTTTTAAGCTGTTCTATTAATTCTGATTCAGTCAATACAAATATTTTAAAGCTACATTTGAGGCCCACCGGGGCCGCCTCCATATGGAAAACCACCGGGGCCGCCAAATCTCCGAAAATCTCTTTGATTTTCATTGGAAGGTTTACCCTTTCCAAAGGTCTTCAATTTATAAGTAAATGTCAGCATAAAATATTGTTGTAATACCTGGTTATTTACATCCTGTATATAAGNNTCCCATTTGTTTCTTAAGGAATTTTTGCCCGATGGCAATATTCCATAACCAATAATTGGTGTTGTTGGCTCCTGTTAATCCATGATAATATTGATTAGTTAAATCATTATTAAAAAATAACCCTTTTTTAGTAAGAAGGTTAGCGCTAAACCCGGCGGTTTGCTGGAAATAATTATTATTTAAAGTGGGCTGAATGGAGTTTTTAACTGTATTAATATTGGCAGAATAACTAAATGTAAAATCAATATACTGGCTGATATTACTAGAGAGTGTTGTACCAAGGTTATAGTTATATGCTTTAGAAATATTTTCTACAGTATTTAATAAACCTGGAAGGTTAGTAAAACTTACCCCACCATTAAAATTGATGTTCGTTTTNNTGACCTCGCACTTACATATCCGTTTAAATTAACAGGTTTTGAAATCTGGGACCCTTTATTCAGAATTATTGAATTAGTCAAAACAGAATCCTTTGCAGCGGTATAAGTAGCATTGGCAACATAATTGTTCACTGTTTGCAGAAATATATTTGCAAAAAAACTTTGGGCCTTGGGCGTATTGGTAAAATTATATCTTACAATCAGGCTATTGTTATATTGCTGTTGTAACGCTGGATTTCCTGTAGTATAAAAAAACTGGTTAGTATTATTAATTACATTTTGCAATTGTGTTACTGATGGGGGGCTTACTGTGGANNCATTAAATTTAAAACGTGCAAAAGCATTACCCAGTATGTTATTATATACATTGTCAATATGAGAAACATCCGGGAAAACCTGGTCGCTTTTCAATTCAGAATATTGATAAGATATGCCTGCTGAAACGAAATTATTTCTATCACCACTCCTGAAGGTAACACCGGTAGTCTGAGAATTGTAGGTATTATTAAATTTGTTACTCAGGCTCGTATCCAGCAGGGAATATTTAGAAGTTCCATTATCAAAATTAGAAGTTTCCTGGTCTGCGCTATTAACCTGGAATGAGGGATTATAATTAACCTGCATCAAGGTTTTCTTACTAATTGGTTCTGTATACACAAGGTTAAAACTGTAAGTATTATTATGATTTTTCAGGTTAGAATATTGTTGGATTGTATCAGCGGTTAAAGTTGGGATAAAATAGTTATTTATGGCATTCAGGTAGTTATTTCCCAATTTATCGCTTGAACTGTTATTGATTCCCAATGAGATACTCCTGCCTCTTTTCTTAAATGCATGACGGAATAGAACCTGGTTATCCAGATTATTTCCGTGTTGATCACTTGTTAAGTTATTAGCTGTTTGGCTTATTTTGTTTTGCAATGCTTCATCTATATAATTTGTTCCTGTTACATCATTTAAAGAATTATTAGATTGAAAATTTAAGTAAGAAGTTAATAAAAGGGTATTGCTCGAATCTATTTTGTAGGTCATTCTGAAATTCACCCTGTTATTATAATTCTTGTTATCTGAAAGTGCATTTTCTTCATAAAAATTACTACTGTCTTTTGTAATAATATTTTGCTGGTTAATGTTTTGATCATTTGAAGTATTACTGTTATTGAAAAAATAACTGGCGGTAACATCAATTTTTTTACCCCATGAATCGCTATAATTGACGCCTATTGAATTTGTTTTAGCTATACCGTTTTGTTGACCAATTGTAAAATTATTACTCCCTCCCCCGGCTACCCCGCCCCCCCTTTGGCCCCCACCTCCCCGGTTTCCTGTATTTGAAACACCTAATAGGTCCTGTATTTGAAAATTCTGCAGGTTCACATTATTCATCAGGCCAATAAATGAAATTCGTCTGTCACCATTAAAAAAACTAACATTTCCTCCTGCACTATAGCGATTATCAGTACCGTAGCCCGTATACAGCCGTCCAAAATTTCCATTACGCATATCCACCTTGGTAACAATATTGATGGATTTGGTAGTATTGCCATCATCAAAGCCTGTAAGCTGGGCCTGGTCGCTCAATTTGTCAAACACCTGTATTTTATCAATTATATCAGCGGGGAGATTACGCAACGTGGCGGTGGCATCATTGCCAAAGAAATCGCGTCCATCCACTGTAACTTTTTGAACCGTTTCCCCCATGGCTGTAACGGAACCAGTGTTTTTATCAACTGTAATACCGGGCATTTTCTTTATCAGGTCTTCACTGGTGGCATCCGGATTTACCTTGTACTGGCTAGCGCCAAATTCCATAGTATCATTATTCTGTTTAATTGTTGGAGCTATATCCTTTATAACTACTGCCTGTAAAGTTTTGGCCCCCTTTGCAACTTTAATTATTCCAACATCATTGGAATTTGATTCAACATTAATCACAGTTGCCTTTACCTGGTAGCCTATGGAACTAGCTGTAAGGGTATAAGTACCGGCAGGTACCTCATTGAATATAAAATCACCTTTGCTATTGCTTACTGTTGAATATTCTTTTGAAGATGATCCTGATGCAATAAGTTTTATAGTAGCGCCTGCTACCGGTGTTTTATCTGCAGCATCCTGTAAAATCCCTTTTAAAGACTGAGCTTTGGCGCTGACAGAAAGGATTATGGATAAAAAAAATAACGATACAGACCGAAACATAGTAATTGATTAAGTAAGCTATATGACGATAAAGCTTATCAAAACCTGTGGAATTAAATTTTTCTTATTCATTTTAGTTAAAATGATTTGGGTTAAAACCAACTTACCATGAAAATTTCGCCGATAATTTCAATTTTTTGTGAACATTATTTTAAAATAACCTTAATAATTTCCTTTGTTTTTTATTTCATTAACAATACTAAAAATCATTTCATTTATCTTGCAGCTCTTAAAATAAAAATGCATTATGGATTATAATAAAATTGTTTCCGTTACAGGGTTAACAGGATTGTTTGAATTACTTTCTTCAAAATCGGATGGTGCAGTGGTGCGTTCGCTTGAAGATAACAGTACCAGGTTTGTAAGTACCCGCCAGCACAACTTTTCCCACCTGGAAAGTATTGAAGTATTTACAGTAAAAGATAATACCAATCTTGCAGAATTGTTTACGGCAATGAAAAAAAGTAAAGAAAAAATGCCGGATGCCAAAGATGATACTAAAGTTTTGAAGGCATATTTTGAAAAAGTATATCCTGATCTCGATTTTGAAAGAGTATATGCCAGTGATATGAAAAAGATGATCAAATGGTTAGATATCCTGGAAAAAAATAAGATTGATATTGTAACTACTGTAGTAGATGAAAAAGGAGAAATCATAAATGAACAGCCTACAATAAACCCCAAACCGGTTCATAAAGAAACGCAACATGTGAAACCGCAAAAGGCGGCAACACGCAAAATTGAAAGCCGAGGCGTAAAATAGTTGAATTCCGGACAATGTTTACCTAATACTTACACAAAATGATAGAAGCTACCGCGGATATAAAGAAATTAGGAAGAACTTTTATTCCCAAAGATCTTGCAATAACCAACTGGGAATCTATAGAGCCCTATTTTAAAGATCTTCCCCAAAGAGTAATAAACTCTAAAGAAGATTTGGAAAAATGGCTGGCTGATATGAGTGAACTGGAAGCCGCTGTAACAGAAGATGCCTGCTGGCGCCAGATAAAAATGACCTGCGATACGACTGATAAGAAGCTGGAAGAGTCATTTAATTTTTTCTTCATGGAGATACAGCCGAAAATTCAGCCATATGCCGATGCGCTAAACAAAAAGCTGGTCAATTCTCCTTTCGTGAATGAACTTGACAGGGCAACCTATTTTACTTACCTGCGTTCTGTAAAAAAGAGCATTGAACTTTTCCGCGAAGAAAATATTCCATTGCAAGCTGAGCTGTCTGTATTGCAACAGCAATATGGAATGATTACCGGTAAAATGATGGTAGAGGTTAACGGTAAAGAATATACGCTACAACAGGCTGCCAAATTTTTAGAAAGCCATGATAGAAAATTACGGGAAGAAGTGTACAGAAAAGTTCAATCAAGAAGATTGGAAGATACCGATATCCTGAATCAACTATTTAGCCAATTGGTAGAAAAGCGCAACCAGATTGCTTTGAATGCGGGATTTGCCAATTACAGGGATTATAAATTTAAAGAACTGGGCCGTTTTGATTATACAAAAGAAGATTGCTTTCTTTTTCATGAATCAGTTAAGGAACATGTGCTGCCATTAGTGAATAAAATTTATGAAAATAAAAAGAAGAAGTTACAGTTAGATGTTCTCCGCCCCTGGGATACCGAAGCAGAGCCGGAAGGCACTCAACNNGGGGAATGAATTATTAGAAAAATCAATTGAATGTTTTACTGAGCTGCGACCTTTTTTTGGAGATTGCCTCAGGCGCATGAATGTCATGAAGCACCTTGACCTGGAAAGCAGGAACGGCAAGGCTCCCGGCGGCTACAACTGCCCACTGCCTGAAAGTGGTGCACCTTTTATTTTTATGAATGCTGCCGGCCAAATGCATGACGTAACCACCATGGTACACGAAGGTGGGCATGCTGTTCAATCCTTTCTTACACATAACCTGAAGTTGAATGCATTTAAGGATTACCCGATGGAAATTGCCGAGGTGGCCAGCATGGCGATGGAATTATTCACCATGGATCACTGGGAGGTATTTTTTGATAATAAGGAAGATCTGCGGCGGGCCAAAGAGCACCAGCTAGAAAGAACAATTACCATATTTCCATGGATAGCTACCATTGATAAAGTTCAACATTGGATTTATGAAAATCCACATCACACTTTGGAAGAGAGATCCGCTAATTGGTTAAGAATATTAAATGAATTTGCCGACTCTGTTATCGATTTCAAAGGGATTGAAAAATTCAGGGAAAATAGCTGGCAAAAACAATTACATCTTTATGAAGTCCCCTTTTATTATATCGAATATGGTATTGCTCAATTAGGTGCCATCGGCCTTTGGATGCAATACAAAAATGATCCCGAGCAGGCATTGGATAATTATATGAAAGCACTAAGCCTAGGCGGTACCAAGACTTTACCGGAGCTTTACAAAACCGCAGGTCTTACGTTTGATTTTTCTCCCGGGAATATTAAAGTATTAATGGATTTCGTGAAAGGGGAAATGGAAAAACTTTAGCTGTAAACCAAAAATTATTTTTCTTAAGGGAAAATTATTTTAGATATAATAATTTTTTTAGGTAAATAATCGTAATTCACCCTAATCTTTTATTGTAATTGCTATTAACCGCAGAGAGCCATTTATTTAGTTTCTTTGCTCAAAATTCTCTAATAAATCATGTGGAACCGACTTGCGAAATTTGTATTAAAAAACCGCTTATTTCTCCTAATTCTCTTGTTTGCCAGTACGGTTGTGATGGGGTTTTTTGCAAGAAAAATAAAACTCAGTTATGAATTTTCAAAAGCGATACCCACCGATAACCCTAAATACAAGGATTATTTATCCTTCAAGAAAAAATTTGGAGATGATGGAAATCTTTTGGTGATTGGAATCCAGACGGACCATTTTTTTGACATCGGTAATTTTGAGAATTTCCGGAGGCTTAACAATGAGCTCAAAAAAGTACCTGATGTAGAAGATGTGTTAAGTGCCGCAAATGCAATTAACCTCATTAAGGATGCATCAACGCATAAATTNNTGATAGCTGTAAACAATTATTTTATACCCTACCGTTTTACCGGACACTGCTTTATAATCCCTCTACCAATGCTTATTTAATTGCCGTAAGAATTAATAAAGAAATATTAAATTCAAAAGGAAGAACAAAGGTTATAGACAGTATTGTCAATCTTACCAACGCATACTCTGCCAAAACAAATGTACAGGCTCATATAAGTGGTCTGCCTTTAATACGCACACAGGTTGCCGACAGAATTGCCAGGGAAATGAAATGGTTTATCATCGGATCCCTTGCAATTTCAGCTTTGATCTTGTTAATGATGTTCCGATCTGTAAGAACTACAATTCTTTCATTACTGGTGGTTATTACCGGTGTAATTTGGAGTGTTGGAATTACTTATTTATTCGGATACCAGATTACCCTTTTAACAGCGCTGATTCCTCCGCTGGTTGTGGTAATAGGTATTCCAAACTGTATTTATTTTTTAAATAAATATCACACTACTTTCAGAAGAACCGGTGATAAAGAAAAATCTTTAATTGACATGGTAAGCAAGATGGGAATCGTTACCCTCTTTTGCAACGTTACAGCAGCGATAGGTTTTGGTGTATTTGCCCTTACTAAAAGTGCCATCCTTAAAGAGTTTGGCCAGGTAGCCGGCCTGAGCATCATGCTGATTTTTGTGATCTCTTTTATTCTCCTCCCGGGTGTATTAAGCTANNCGGCTCTTGCTAAGAATTGAAAGATGGGTTTTTATCCATACAAATTCCGTATATGGATTAACTGCAGCAATAATAATCTTTTCACTTTTCGGGATGTTTAAATTAAAAACAGAAGGCTTTATTGTGGATGACCTGCCGCATACCGATAAGATTTATACTGACCTTAAGTTTTTTGAAAAGAACTTCAGCGGATTAATGCCTCTTGAAATAATTATTGACACAAAAAAAAAGAATGGCCTCGCAGGCTCACGTATTCTTCCGGTTCTTTCAAGGATGGACACGCTTTCCTCCTATATTATTACTCAGAAAGAAATGGCTCGCCCACTTTCAATAGATGAAGGAATTAAGTTTGTAAAACAAGGCTTTTATGAAGGCGATTCATCCAATTATTCATTACCCAATTCATTTGATATCGCTTTTATTGGTGAATACATAAAGCCGCAGAATGATAGTAATGGGAAAAATAATCTGTCAAAACTACTAACAAGTTTCATAGATACTTCCAGAGAAAGCACCCGAATGAGTATAAATATGGCAGATGTGGGAACTAAAGAACTTCCGGTAATAATTCATGGAATTAAGGAAAAAACAGATGAACTTTTTGATTCATCAAAATTCAAGATAACTTTTACGGGAGCCACCATTACGTTTTTGGAAGGGAGTGCATTTATTATTCATGGACTGAAGGAAAGTATTTTATGGGCCTTTTTATTTATTGCTTTGTGCATGTTATACCTGTTCAGGTCTGTAAGGATTTTGCTTTGTTCCCTTATTCCCAATGTTATTCCCCTGATAATAACAGCCGGTATTATGGGTTGGGTAGGGGTTAGACTAAAACCTTCCACAGTATTAATTTTTAGCGTAGCGCTTGGAATTGCTATCGATGTAACCATCAGGTTTTTGGTTAATTATAAACAGGAGCTCCCGCTTCATAATTTTGATATTAAAGCCACCGTTTCTGAAACTATTAATAATACCGGGCTCAGCATTCTTTACACGTCATTGGTGCTAATTGCCGGATTCATAATATTTTGTTTTAGCGGTTTTGGTGGTACTCAATCTCTTGGGTGGCTCACTTCTATTACCCTTTTGACAGCTTCGCTAACTAATCTTGTTTTACTTCCTGTTTTATTAATGGCTACCGGTAAAAAGGGGAAAAATGTTTTGGTAAAATCATAATACGTGTAAACCTGTAAGAGATACTTTCAATTTTAAATTTTCTTAGAACTTGATCGATCTCCTAAATTGTAGTTTTNNTCTTCATTATGGCACTGGGTCGTGTCCGTGGCCACCCCATGGATTGCATCTTGCCACTCTTTTCATGGTAAGCCAAAATCCTTTAAATAGTCCATATTTGTTAAAAGCTTCGATAGCATACTGCGAGCAGGTTGGATTATATCTGCATGAAGGACCAATCCAGGGAGAAATAACCAGTTGATACAATTTTATAAGCCCAACGAAAGGCAATATGAGTATATTTTTTATGGATCTCATCAAAAAGGCTTTCTTATAGTTTTTTGACCAGGCATAAAGGTAAGAAGTATATAATTTAGGATTTTTCCTGGCAGGCAATGATATTCCTAAGGCTTTAGAAAATTAGCTCAAACTCCTGGTAACAAACCAGAGGAAAAATCCTCAAAAAACAACTAAAAATTATTAGTACAGCCATTTCATAACCTCATACAAACCGCTTATCTTTGCGCCAAATTTAGNNAAATCTTTGTTGGTAGCGACTTTTAGCATTTTTCTGTTAAATTTTTCTGTAGAAGCATTTGCCCAGGGAGATGGAGAAAAAGCCACAACGGGTGCGAAAAAGGGTTTCGATGCTAATGAGGTTATTTTCGGACACGTGAAGGATGCCCATGAATTTCATTTTCTTAATTATACAGGAAGTGATGGGGAAGAGCATGAAGCTGTAATTCCTCTGCCGGTAATTCTATATTCCCCCCAGAAAGGTTTTTCAGTTTTCATATCATCAGCGCTTCATCATAATGCAATCGTTGACGGATATAAACTCACGGAAGGAAAAATAGTACCGGTCGATAAAGGTGTTTCGGTTTATGATATTTCGCTGTCCCGTAATGTTGTTCAAATGTTGATCGCAACGATTCTATTTGTTTGGTTAATGATTTCGATAGCTAGAAGATATAGAAAGGGTTATGGAGTTAAAAGTGCACCTAATGGAACACAAAATGCAATAGAAATTGTAATTAATTTTATTGACGAGCAGGTAGCCAGGCCAAACCTGGGGAGCAAAGCCGGAAAATATATGCCGTACCTGCTTACGATTTTTTTCTTTATACTCATAAATACTTTTTTTGGGTTGATACCTGGTTCGGCAAACGTTACAGGAAATATAGCTTTTACAATGGTGTTATCTGTAATCGCATTTTTTGTCATTATGTTCAGTTCTAACAAACACTTTTGGGGACATATCATTAATCCTGACGTTCCGTGGTGGGTTAAGCCTATTTTAGTAATAGTTGAAATACTTGGAATTTTTACAAAGCCCTTTGCCCTTATGATACGTCTTTTTGCAAATATGCTTGCTGGTCATATCATTATTATTTGTCTGATCTCCCTTATTTTTATTTTTGGTGCTTTAAACAAAGGGATTGGGTATGGTTTTGCGCCCGTTTCGCTGGCTTTTGCGGTTTTTATTTATTTTATTGAGATATTAGTTGCTTTTATCCAGGCCTTTATTTTTACTAACTTAACAGCAGTATTTGTTGGCCAGGCAATGGAAGGATCTCATCATGCAGAACATGGAGTTGGAGCCGGACTTGATGATCCTGCTTTATTATGATTGCGAATACCAAAAGATTAAATAAGCGTTTTTTTAAACAGTATAAAACACAATTATGGATGTATTGACAATTTTAAGCACAACACCATGGGCAAATGCCGGTGGAGCTATTGGTGCAGGACTTGCGGCAGTAGGTGCAGGTATTGGTATCGGACAGATTGGTAAAGGAGCAGTTGAAGCAATTGCCCGCCAGCCGGAAGCCGTTAACGATATCCGGTCTAACATGATTCTTGCAGCAGCTCTTATCGAAGGGGTTGCGTTGTTTGGAGTTATAGCCGGTATTCTTGCAATGTTTGTGTAAAACAAATCTTAAGCTGCACTCAAAGCACAGGGCGGAGGGTGCAGTTTTTTTCTAATTATTAATTATTTTCTATATGGATTTACTTACTCCTTCCTTCGGCCTTATCATCTGGACATTGGTGGTTTTTGGTATAGTATTTTTTATATTAAAAAAATTCGCCTGGAAACCTATCTTGAATTCTCTTAGTGAAAGAGAAAAAAATATTTCAGATGCCTTGCTATCTACTGAAAAAGTGAAAAAGGAAATGGAGTCCTTAAAAAGCGAAAATGAAATTTTGCTAGCTAAAGCCCGTGAAGAGAGATCTCAAATGATGCGGGAAGCCAAAGAAACTCGTGATAAAATTATTAGCGAAGCCAAAGAGCAGGCAAGAATTGAAACCAATAAAATTATTGCAGATGCCCAGATTGTTATACACCAGCAAAAAATGGCATCGGTTATTGATTTAAAAAACCAGGTTGGTAACCTGGTCATTGAAGTTTGCGAAAAAGTGATCCGACGGGAGTTAAATAATAAAGAAGAACAGGAAAAATATATCCATCAACTTGCTGAAAATACAGAGTTGAATTGAAATTCTTAAGAACATTAATTGAATTGAAATTCTTAAGAACATTAATTGAATTGAAA
>PKYU01000380.1 GCA_003132765.1 Chitinophagaceae bacterium
AAAGTTTCCGCTTTTTTTGCTGACGTTAAATAAGACATTTTTGCTTTGTAAATTTATAATTGGGTGCAAAGTTAGTAATTAAATTCTAATTTCAAGCAGCAGATTGCTAAGCAGATTAAAAAAGTAGCAAGATTTAAGATATTGGGGAGAAAATGAATTTTTTTATCTCATACTTTTGATATTCAACGCATAAAGGGCAATAAATAGCAAGCCAAAAAAGCCGGAAATAAAGGTAATTCCAAAGGACATCATATTGGTTCCGTACAGATAAACCGGGACAATAATTTCAATCAGGATGCCGGCAATATAAATATAAAATCCTTTTTTATAAAGTTGCCACATCAGGATTGCTCCAAGAAGAGTGAATATGCCGGAAATAATGGATCCAACTGCCTTCTTCCGAATATTATCTGCTGTAATAAATTTTGAAGCTGAAAACATAATGTTCCGGGCAAATTCTTTTCTCCTTTCCCTGCCGCCTTCTTTCACAACCGAATCTTTTTGCAAAGTAGAATCATTACTATTTATGGTAACTACTGATGAGAAAGCCCTTGCTGTTTCCGAAGCTGATGAGTAGGCCCAAATATTGGATAGAATAGCCCAACCGCTTCCTATAAATGTGAGGATACATAAAACAGTTAGCAATGAATGCCTGACTTTTGTAGTTTCATCAAACTCTGATAAATTTGAATCCATATTCAAATATTAGATCTTTACTTCACAATAGTAATCAATTATCCCCGAATATTACTTACGCAGGTTATAGAATTTAAAATTTGGAAGTAAATTCTTTATGCAATAGTGAAGGTTCAAATCAGGAGCTTCCCGGAATTAAGCGGGCTTCCCAAATGATTTCCCTTGTCTATAAAAATTCAAAATATGCAAGTCTCCTCAAAGCCGTCCGTTTAAGCAGAATTCATTGGATGCCCTTTTTGCAGATGTAACTGAAATAATTCAACTTTACTTCTTTGATACCCTTCAAACTATGTCATAAATTTTTAGATGACTATTTTTTTAGTGCTCTAAACTTTTAACATAAACAAGCTGAATAATAATGTTGCTTATTTATTTAACCGTCACAACGCCAAGAAGTAAGTATATTTTTGATGTGATATTCAAAAATGAATTTGGCATCAATTTCAGAACCACAAACGATCTTTCATTCTTTGAGAAATACACCGAAGAAAAAATCAATTATTCGGCTGCAAGGCAAAAGGACGAATTTTTTATAATTGCAAATTCTCTTTTATCAGAAAATTTCATAGAAAAAAAATTGATCCCTGATATTAAAGGTGACAATGAGAAAATCCTCTTCCCAAATCCTGAATCATGCGATTTAGGTTTTGATATATTCTCGGCCACTTTTTTCATGCTCAGCCGTTATGAGGAATATTTACCATTTACTGCTGATGCATTTGGCAGGTATAGGGCTGAAGATTGCCTGACATACAAGAATAATTTTCTTCAAATTCCGGTTGTTGATACATGGATTCAAAAGTTTAGAAATGTTCTTGAAAGGAGATTTCCAACACTCATTTTCAAAAGGCACGAATTCAAAGTACCTGTAACTTATGACATTGATGTGGCCTACAAATTCCTGGGAAGAAGTTTCAAAAGAAACTTAGGCTCTGCCACGAAAGATCTTCTAAAACTCGATTTTAAAAACATTCAATCCAGGATTAAAACATTCCGTTCAAAACAGCGCGATCCGTGGGACATATACGATTATCTTAAGCAGACTATCACAAAAAATAATTTGCCTGCTATTTTCTTCTTTTTGCTGGCAGAAAATACCAAACATGACAGGAACCTTGATTATAACCATCCCGTAATGAAAACCTTGGTAGGACATATAAAGCCCTTTAGCGAAATAGGCATTCATCCTTCATTCAATTCAATTCTAAAGCCAAAATTAATGCTGCTGGAAAAAGAAAAACTGGAGCTTATAAGCGGTAAAAAGATTAACAAAAGCCGCCAGCACTTTTTAAGATTCTCTCTGCCTGAAACATATAATTCCTTAATAGACGCAGGAATAACTGAAGATTATTCCATGGGCTTTCCTTCGAAAGCAGGATTTCGGGCAGGCACTTCCAAACCTTTTTATTTTTACGATTTGAAAAATGAAAAAGCTACCCAGCTAAGAATATTTCCGGTAACATTAATGGATGGCAATTTTATGAATGAAAAAATATTTGAACCGGAAAACATTTTGGAAAAAATTACCAGCTTAATAAATGCGGTCAAAAAGGTAAATGGAACATTTATCAGCATATGGCACAATCATACAACCAGCGAAACTGAAGAGTTCAGGAACTGGAAATTCATACATGATCAAATGATTCAGAAATTGGTAACGGTTTCCCGATTATCAAAATAATACCCGGAATCAAAATCACTTTNNAGCAGTATTCTGTTTCCAAAGATCATACACGTTCTTATTTTTGGAAATCTCCAGGATTTTTTTTGAAATATCTTTCGGATCAAAATTGTCAATTGTATCGCCGACATGGTATTGATCAATGAGCAATTTTATCTCTACTGCTTTAGATGACAAAACCGGGATACCCGCATTCAAATAATCAAAAAATTTATTTGGCAACGCAAAAAGATGTTCTTCTGAAGTTTCAATTTTTTCGAAAATCAAGCCAAGGAAAGATTGACGCGTATATTCCATCATTTCCAAATAAGGCAGCGGATCAATAAAGATAATTTTTTCAAAAAGCTTTAATTCGTCAACCATATTCTTCAACCTTTTCAATATTGTTCCGCTTCCAATAAAATATAAAATAAAATCATCCGGCAAATATTGCATGGTTAAAATAGCCTCTTCCGCACCCCTGTTTTCATTTATACCCATTCCCTGGATCAATAAAATTTTTTTATCTACCGGAAGAATTACTTTTTGAAGCGTTTCAGAAATTACATATTTATAAGGAACATTCCGAACCGCGGTAACAGGAACTTTATATTTTTTTTCATAAATATTTTTGATAGAGCTATTTACCGTTATTACATTTTTTAACTGTGGGAAAATATATTTCTCAATCCACTCCCAAATTTTCCTCGATGATCTTTTATTGACACTAGCGGTAAAATATTCATGGCTGTCATAAACGAGTTTCTTATTTTTCAACTTGGAAACCAGGAAATTTGGCATCAGGGTATCAAGGTCATTTGCCCAAAGAATTTCAGAACTTCTGAAAAGTAAAAAAAAGAACAATTGAAGATTAAATACAAAATACATGAGTATACCTCTTTTAAAAGGATTGCGGAACCGGATAACCCTGAAAGGCAATTTATCCAGAAGAAATTCCCGGCTGCTATTTCTACCGGCCAGGCAAACATCGTATCCCATTTCTACCAAAGTATTGCATTCCTTTTGCACCCGCTGATCGGTAACTATATCACTTATGACACAAACAATTATTTTTTTTCTCAAAATAAAGAGCAATTTTATAGGCAAATCCAAAACAATTATAAGAAGTTTTATGTATTAGTTAAAAATATTGCCTGAAAATATCTCCACCATTTAATTAATTCAAACCTTGAACGATAAGAATCTTCATATTGTATGCCTTGATGTCCCCTACCCTGTTGATTATGGAGGCGTTTTTGATCTCTTTTACAAGATAAAAGCCTTGCATCAATTCTNNCAACTCAGTAACTTATTATCCTAGGAAAAGTTTCCTTCGAAGTTTTTCTTTGCGTTTTCCCTTTATAGTTAGTTCCCGTGCAAACCGGGCATTGATTAATAATCTCAGGAAGGATGATTTCCCTGTTTTACTTGAGGGAATTCATTGCTCATTTTTCTTATATACCGGTCAACTTGCCAACAGAAAGGTAATTCTTAGACTTCACAATGTCGAATACAAATACTACGGGGAACTTGCCAAATCAACCAGAAATATTATTAGAAAATTATATTTCTGGTTTGGGAGTTTACTGCTAAATAAATATGAAAAAAAAATAGCCAACAAGGCAATGGTAATTACTGTAAGTGAAATGGACAAAGAGACCTATCAACACGATTTGAAAGCAAAAAATATAGAAATGCTGCCTGTTTTCCATCCATTCAGCGAAGTAAAATCTATTCCGGGTTCGGGCACCTTCTGCCTTTACCATGGGAACTTATCCGTTCAGGAGAATGAAAAAGCTGTAGTGTGGCTCATGAAAAATGTCTTTAATTCAATGGAAATTCCATTTGTGATTGCCGGAAAAAATCCTTCTAAATTCCTGACCAATTATGAGCATAGGAATGATAATTATTGCGTTGTAGCTAATCCTTCTGAAAAAGAAATGGATGATCTTATAAAGAAAGCTCAACTTCATGTGCTACCTTCTTTTAATAATACGGGTATTAAAATAAAAATATTGAACGCACTTTATAAGGGAAGATTTGTGATTACCAATAAAGCCGCAGTTGAAGGAACCGGTCTTGAGGCGCTCTGCGAAATCGCAGAAGAACCGGAAGCATTTAAAAAGAAGATATCCGAATCGTTTCAAGCAGCTTTTACTGCAGCTGACATCGAAAAAAGGAAGGAAATACTTGCGGGTAAATTTAATAATCAGGCGAATGGCCGCCAACTTATGACATGGATATGGTAGCATTGTCCCACACCTTTCCTCTTTCCGTTTTAATANNGTAGCCATTATAATGGCGGTTTTATAATCCCGGCATATATTGAATAGGAGCTGCATTATTTCATCTGAAGTCTCAGGATCGAGATTACCTGTAGGCTCATCAGCAAGGATTAGTTTCGGAGAATTTAGCAGGGCACGGGCAATGTCTACTCTTTGCTGTTCTCCCCCGCTTAATTCAAAAGGCATTTTAAAACCCTTTGTTTTTAAACCTACTTTANNTCATCTTTCCAGCCGGTGCCTTTCAAAACAAACTTGAGATTTTCATTTACATTTCTGTCGGTAAGCAATTGAAATTCCTGGAAAACTACGCCAAGATTTCTCCGGAGATACGGAACTTTTTTCCAGTCAAGATCTGAAAGATTATAACCTACAACTATCCCTTCGCCCTCCCTTAATACAAGGTCGCCGTATAAAGTTTTCAAAAGGCTTGATTTACCGGTTCCAGTTTTTCCTACAAGATAAACGAACTCACCACGGTTCACTATAATGTTCACATCCTGGAGGATCAGGGAATCTCCATGGAAAATATTTACATTCTTTAATTCAACGCNNCCGGCAAAGTTAGTTTTATAATTATATTTTATTAAAAAGAAATAATACACATCTGTTAAAAAAAATATGTTTCACTAAAACTAAAAAATTAGTTGTTAAACTAAAAAATTAGTTTATTTTTGGTTTTGAAAGCAAAATCATATATAAAATGAAGACATTAACAAAAGCCGAGGAGCAAATCATGCAGGTGATTTGGAAATTGGGAAATGCCTTCCTGCGGGACATTATAAACGAACTGCCCAATCCAAAACCACATCAGAATACAGTAGCCACAATNNGTAGGCGTAAATGTGGTGGGAAGAAATCATGAATATTATTACCAGGTGAATAAGGAGATCTATTCCAAGGGAAGCATGAAATCGCTCGTGAAAAAATATTTCGATGGCTCTTTTACCAATGCGGTATCATCAATGGTTAAAGAAAATAACCTCACGGTGGAAGAACTGGAATTACTCCTGAAACAATTAAAAAAAGCAAAATAAATTCTTATGATAACGTTTGCATGGTAATTACTAAAAGTGATCATCTGCTCTGGCATTTTGTGCGGTT
>PKYU01000235.1 GCA_003132765.1 Chitinophagaceae bacterium
GCATGGTGGATTTTTAGACAGATTTGATTCTTTACTGATTGCTACGCCTTTTGTTGCTTTCTATTATATATTATTCATGTGATGGCAGAAAATAAACCATTTTTCTTGGCATTCCCTTTTTATCTTTGTAAGTAAAATATTTGGATGAATATTCATAAAGAAGGCTATAAATCAATCGCTTTGAGTGCACTTGTTTTTGGTGCAATTAATATCATTTTTTTTTATTTCTTCAGCGCTTCTTTACCGGAAATTTCATGGATCGTTTTTGGAGTATCACTGTTGATGTTCCTCTTTATCATTTCGTTTTTCCGTTCCCCAAAAAGAAATTTTACTTTAGCACACCATCAGGTAATCAGCCCCGCTGATGGAAGAGTAGTAGTAATCGAAGAGATTACCGATACAGAATATTTTCAGGATAAGCGCATACAGATTTCTATATTTATGAGCCCGGCCAATGTTCATCTCAACAGGATACCGATGACGGGAAAAGTGGAATACAGTCAATATCATAAAGGAAAATACCTCGTAGCCTGGCACCCAAAATCATCTACTGAAAACGAAAGGCATTCTGTCGTAATAAAAAGTGATTCTGCGGTAATATTAGTAAAACAAATAGCCGGCGCAGTTGCTAAGAGAATTGTTAATTACCTCAAGGTGGGGCAAACCGTAATCCAGGGCGCGGAAATGGGATTTATAAAATTTGGCAGCCGGGTAGATGTGTTATTGCCTGCAGGAACAGAACTCAATGTAAAACTAAACCAGGTAGTAAAAGGCGGAATAACTGTCCTGGCAACAATTGAAACGCTTGTTTCTGTTGAAGAAAACCAGGCGATTGCGGAAGTGGTTTAATAACGATTATGAAAAATAAACCTTTGTTCCTGAAATTTCTTTTCGGTATTTCCGGAAATCCTTGCCTTCAAATATTTTCATAATATAGATTCCAGCTCTTTTAAATGAACGATACTATAAGTAGATTCAGGCAAGGATGCTGCTTTTAAGTGATTTACAAAAATAGTATCCATACCGGCGTTTATCGCTCCCCTGATGTCCGCGGCAGGGTTATCTCCGATCATGATGGATTCTCCAACACGGCCATTTGTTTTTTTCAGCGCATATTCAAATATTTCCTTTTGAGGCTTCATGGAGTTAGAAGCCTCAGAAGTGATAACATGAATAAAATATTCTGCCAGTTTGGAATTATTTAGCTTACTCCATTGAGTCTTTTCAAAACCGTTTGTAATAAGATGAATCGAATATCCTTTTTCTGTTAAATATTTCAGTATTTCAAATGTATATTCAAACACCCTCTTCTTTGTTGGCAATATTTCTAAAAATTTAGCGCTCATTTCCTTTGCCAGCTTTTCATCACCAATCTTAAAATCAATGAGGGTCCGCCACATTCGTTTCCATTTCAATTCTTCGCTGGTAATAAACCCCTTTTCAAACCTTTCCCATAATACTGAATTGTGTTTTAAATAGGTATCATAAAATAGACCGAAAGGAGAAACGGACCTTGCTTCCAATGAAAAATGATCATAAAGCTCACATAGTGATTCTTTTGCATTAGCATCAAAATCCCACAATGTATGATCAAGATCAAAGAAGATATGTCTGTATTTTGAGGTAATTGGTTTCACAGATTCCTTAGATTTGTCCTTTATCATAATGATAGTTCAACGAAATAAAAATATGAATATTGTAATAACAGGAGGCAGCAAAGGTATTGGAAAAGCCTTGGCAGAGAAATATGCAACATCCGGAAATAACATATATATATGTGCCCGTAGTGAAAATGAATTGAATATTACAGCAAGAGAGATCAAAGAAAATAACGGGAGTGTAAAGGTTGAGTACTATGCGGCAGACCTGAGTGTGAAAGATTCAGCGGTAAAAATTTCAGAATGGTTATGCAGGCAGCAGGTCATTCCGGATATATTAATTAATAATGCAGGCCAGTTTTTGCCTGGCAGTATTTATGATGAAGAGGAAGGAATACTTGAAAAAATGATAGAAGTAAATTTATATAGTGCTTACTACCTGACCAGGTCGCTGTTACCTTCCATGATAAAAATTAAATCCGGCCATATAATAAATATGTGCTCGATAGCCTCCTTGAACGCATATGCGAACGGAGGCTCCTATAGCGTTAGCAAGTATGGNNGGACCTGAGGGAAGAACTGAAACCTTATAATATTAAAGTAACCAGTGTATATCCGGGGTCTGTTTATACAGACTCCTGGGCAGGAACCGTCTTTGATCCCGAAAGGATAATGGAAGTAAATGACATAGCTGAAATGGTATATGCTGCTACCTGTCTTTCTCCAAAGGCTTGTGTTGATGATATTATCATCCGCCCACAATTAGGGGACATTCCATGATTTGGCCATTTAAAATTATTTTAACAGCAGCTGATCTTTTTTAACTTCTATCCGCTTTTTTTAAATAGTAATTTTACAATCCTTCATTATTTGATGAGCATATGGTTAAAATTTTACAAAAAACATTTTACAAAGGATTATTTTTTCTGGCAGTAGCTGTTGCTACATGTAGTTTTAATATTTCGCTGGGCCAGGCAAACTTTACAACTATTTGTCCTCAAAAAGCCATTGGCAAAAATGATTACCTGCAGATTCAGTTCAAGGTTGAAAATGCTTCTCATGTTGAATCTATTAACCCGCCTGAGTTCAAAAAATTTTCAATTGTAAGCGGTCCTAACCAGGAAAGTGGGATGACAAGTATCAATGGAAAGGTTGACCAATATGTTTCAATTGGATATGTATTAAAGCCTAATTCAACCGGCAAATTTACTATAGGGCCAGCTATTGCAAAGGCTGATGGAAAAGAATATCAAACCAGCCCGATAAATATTGAAGTTACCAATAATTCATCATCTTCTTCTTCCTCTTCATTGGCAGGTAGTAGTAATCCATCAAATTCCTTTCCTGCGTTTCCCAATATAAATTTTGATTTTTCCCCTTTGCCTGCTACCAAACAATTTGACGATTACATATTAAAAAAGGGCGAGAATGCAGGAGATAAAATAAAAAAGAATCTTTTCATAAAATTAGACGTGAACAAAACGAGTTGCTATGTTGGAGAGCCCATTATTGCTTCTTTCAAATTATATACGCGGTTACGCTCCGAATCTACCATCACAGATGCCCCTTCTTTTAATGGCTTTTCAGTGAGTGACATGGATTTGAATAATAATAACTCGGCTGGTACAGAAAAATACAATGGTCGTGATTATAATGTCTACATTTTAAGAAAAGTGCAATTATATCCTTTACAAGCGGGAACTTTTACGCTGGACCCTTTGAAATCAGATAATACAGTTTCTTTTATAAAAGCCGAATATGCAGCTTCTATGCAGTCAGATCTGTTTGGAATGATGCAGAATTTTGGTGACGTAACAACTCCCCCGAATGCTATAGTTGAGCAACATGCTTCTTTACAAAGCAAGCCGGTGGAAATTACTGTTAACCCATTACCAATTGAAAATAAACCTCCGGATTTTAAAGGTTCCGTTGGGAATTTTGCCATTCAATCGTCTTTACAAAAAAATAATATAACAACCGATGATGCCGGAAATTTGAAAATTGAAATTAATGGTTCCGGTAACATACAATTATTAAATGCCCCTAAAATAAACTGGCCAAATGGAATAGATGGTTACGAAGCAAAAATTACAGACGGTATTGATAAATCTTCTGTACCCATGAAGGGAAGCAAGACCTTTACCTTCCCTTTTACCGTTTCTAAAGCCGGCAGTTATACCGTTCCTTCTGTTTCATTTTCATTTTTCGATCCCGTAGCCGGGAGTTATAAAACCTTATTAACTCAACCCCTACATATGATAGTTAGTATACGCGAAGGCATACCAAACAATCCAAAAATAAATGATGTAGTTAAGAAAACTGATTATACCGACACTATTAATACTTACGGCTTATACCTGATTGGTGCAATTGTTTTAGCGGCTGGCCTTATTACCTGGTTTTTTCAAAGAAAGAAATCAAAGAAAGATGAACCTGTTACTAAAATAAAGGCAGAACAAGTCGCTGATTTAAATGTAGAAAGTCCGGTAAATGGGTATAGAGTTCCTGAAAATCCATTGCAGGAAGCCCATGATCAATTAATGGAAGGGAAATACTCCACATTTTACAATTCTCTCGATATCTCATTAAAAAAGTTTCTTGCTGCAAAATTCAGAATACCGTTAAATGAGCTAAATAAGAAAAGAATAAGCGAAGAACTGGATAAAAGTTCTATTGGTTTAAGTATTTCGATAAGATTATCAGCTCTATTAGATGAAATCGAAATAAATATTTACGCACCTCCTTCTCATGCCGATCATCCTAAGGAAATATATGAAAAAGCTGAGGATCTGATTGCTACATTGGAAAAGCAGGTTGTTAGTTATCAGTAAACTTATACCCGATTCCCCGAATTGAATGAAAATATTTTGGATTACGGCTATCATCTTCAAAATATTTCCGAAAGCTTAAAATAAAATTATCAACGGTTCTTGTTGTTGGATACACATTATAACCCCATACGGCCTGCAATATTTTTTCACGAGGTACCACCTCATTCTTGTTTTCAATGAATAGCTTTAATAACATCACTTCCTTTTTGGTAAGAGGCAACTTATCACCCTTCTTTGTTATGCATTCTAATCCCTTAAAATTGATCATATTCTTTCCGAAATTAAATGTATCTGTAACCGGTGTTTTTGTAGAAATTAGTTTGCTTTTATTGATAAGTTTTTTTACCCTGAGCAGCAACTCGGTCAGATCAAAAGGTTTAGTAAGGTAGTCGTCTGCACCTTTTTGCAAGCCAACAACCCTATCTGCACTGTTATTTTATGCGCTTAAAATAAGAATTGGAATTTCCGAATTGAAAAGCCGGATGTTTTCACAAACCGTAATGCCGTCAATCTCTGGAATCATTACATCGAGGATAATCAGATCAAAATATTCATCATGTACCTTTCTTAATGCCTGTGCTCCATCATAAACTGATGTGACTTCATAGCCTTCCAATTCAAAATTGAGCCTGAGAGCATCTTGTAAATTTTCTTCGTCTTCTACAAGTAATATAGAATTTTTCTTTTGCATGATAGAGTCTTAAATTATTTAAAAATATTTTTTTTGCGTTTTTAAAACAATTTCAAAAATACTTCCTCCTCCCGGATTCATCTCTAACTTAATAAGGCCATTATGCGTTTCAACAATCCTTTTTGTAAGATAAAGGCCAAGTCCCGTTCCTTTTGTTCTTCCATGAGAACCCCGGTAATATTTTTCGAAGATCATTCTCTGGTCTCTTTCAGCAATTCCCGGTCCTTCATCAAAAACCTTTATATGTATGCCTTTTGATCTCTCATACATTTCCAACAAAACTATGCCGTCTTTTCTGGAATACTTAATTGCATTATCTAAAAGATTGTTAACAGCAAGTTGTAATAAAAGCACGTCCCCGGTCACAATGACCTCTTCTGGCAAGCGGACTTCAATTTTCCTTTCAGGAAAACGAATTATAAAATCATTTACACATTCCAAAATTACTTTCACCAAATCAATCTCTTCCTTAATAATCTTATACCCTCCAACTTCTATCTGGCTCGTAAGAAGCATGTTATTACATAATGCATTTAGCCGGTTGGCCTCCTGTATGGTAGTTTTGATTAGTTTCTGCCGTTGCTCATTACTAAGCACTCTTTTTTGTAACGTTTCCAGGTTCAGCTTGGTTACTGCGATAGGTGTTTTGAGTTCATGGGTAATAGCCATCATAAAATTTTGCTGTTGCTGAGATTGAATAAACTGCCGGCTAATCGCTCTGAAAACAAAAATGGCCCCTCCTGCAAGGAGAATCAGAAAAGTAATCGCCTCCCCTATATATTGGCCTTTATCTCTATCATGGATGTATTCAATTTCATGTTGTTTTTCCCGGTGAAAAGGATCGTTTACATCAATCATGTCCAACCTGTATCTGCTGATTTGGTCATTTTGTTTATTTAACACTTCAAACCAGAACACGAGAAAGATCAATATGTAAGAAAGTAAAAACCAGTATAAAATGAAAATGGTTTGGGGCCTTTTTATATTTAATCTTTTCCGAAGTGCCTCGTTATATGGCATTTTTCCAATAATTTTATTTGAAATTAGAGCGCTCTTTAAGGATGACCCGGATAGTAAAAATTGGTCTGTAATTCACCCAATTCTCTTATGGATGTTTTTATTTTTCCACCCGGAACCCAACATTAAGAATATGTTTTAAAGAATTCTCACGCATTATTTGAGCAACCGTAAATGTATATAATCCCGGCTTTTTGAATGGAACCGAACCCGGAGTTATGTTTTTTCTTACCTCAAAAATATCA
>PKYU01000078.1 GCA_003132765.1 Chitinophagaceae bacterium
TTTGTTTTTGGGGAAATTTGTTAGCCGTTACAATTACTTCATCTAATTTTTTTGCAGAGTCTTGTTGTGCCTGCGCATAGCCGCTGAAAATAACAGCCGCTGCGATAAAAATTCCTTTTTTCATTAATAGAAAATGTTTTTGTGGCTGCTTTCGAAATAAAAAAAGAAAGAAATATAAATGCTTTGCAGCTTTTACACTCCATGCCTTTCACCCGAAAGCTTTGAATTGTTTTAATGCAACAGGCAGGTCTTCTGGCTTGGCACATTCTTAAAAGCCTTCCCGTTAAAAAAACAGTGGCGAAGAATTTAAGAATTTCCCAAAATCCCTTTAGAGGTTNNTTTACAGCTACGGGGATAGCGCCGGAATTACACCGGCTTCCCTTTTAATCCCGGTGTTTACACCGGAAACCAATTACGGCTGCAAATGTAGCAGCAATTTTTTTGGATTTCAAAAACAAATTTTAAAGAGATACAAAAACTAAGAAGGTTTATTTTGAACAACGCAGTTATAGGAACCTCTCAAAAAACCTTCTTGGTTTTATCGCAGAATTAATGAATTAATGGTTTTTACTGCCGAAACACAACATCCATTTTTCAAGAACGGCCAAACTTAAAAATAACCCCGGCATAAAAATTTCTTCCCGGCGCAGCATTATAATAGCGCCCCGCTGCTGCATTTATATCATTTCCCAGGCTGTATTTGGTATTAAAAATATTATCAGCACCGGCAAAAATTTCTCCCTTTAATTTTCTATGTAATACATTTTTGTAACCCAACCTGGCACCCAGCAAACTATAAGAAGAAGCATAACTAGTATTTGCATCGTTGAGCGCAATTTTGTCTGTATAGTTATAGGTAATATTCAAATAGCCACCACCTTTAGTTGAGGCATCAAAACCGGCAACAATAACCTGAGGCGCTGCTCCAGGCATTTCATTTTTTGAATAGTCTGCAGTTAACTGTTTGAAACTTCCATAATGGAAGTCATGCCACGCATAACTTATCCAAATTTTGGCCGTACTAAAAATTTGTTGCGGTTTATCAACAAGCTGGTATGAGACATAGGTTTCAATACCTTTTTGTTTTGTGGAACCTGCATTTACATAATAATAAACGCCGTTGGTATCAATGCGCTGAACAATGGTATTTTTTAAATCGAAGTAAAATACGTTCATATCGAAATACAATTTGTTATCCAACGCGGAACCTCTTGTACCCACTTCATAGTCCATCCCATCTTCCGGTTGCAGATTGGTTCCGAGTGTTCCATCAGAGCGGAGCAATTCGGAAGAAGTCGGCGTGGAGAAGCCTCTTGCAATACTTCCATAAACAGAAACAGTTTTATTTATCTTTTTCAAAACTGCCAGGTGAGGTGGTATTTTATTTTTAAATACTCTTGTTTGTGAGGTGGATGGTTTAGCAGAAAGATTGATAAACTCAAGTGATGATTTGTTCAAACTGGCCCCTGTAGTAATGATCCATCCTTTTGGTAGTTTCAGATCCATTTGACCAAAGACCATGTATTGCCATAAATTAATATTATCATCTGATTGAAGAGAATCTGCAATGCCCAGTTTATTTCCATAATCTCTTGTATTGAAAAAGCCTTGCTGAGCTTCTGCTCCAAAATTGAATTGCAAAAGGGTTTGTCCCATTTGTTTTTTATATTGAATGACACTCCTGCCTCCAAAATGAGGTTCCTTCCTGTACTCATATACGCGAATACCGGGGTTAGTAAAATCTGTGTAGGAGCCATACAAAGAAGTAGTGTTTTGCCAATTATCATTAAAGTGGTATTCATTACTGAAGCCCGTAAGAAAAGTTTTTTGATAAATCGCTGCTTTATTTTGAACAGCGCCGGGCTGGGAACCCGAACCCGGCCTCGCCTGTTTTGGGTTAGCATTATATTGTGCCAATGTTAGTCCTCCTGGTGTCTGGTAATAAAGATCGCTGTACGACATGTAAGCGTGTAAGGTTTGCTTGTCACTTGCTTTCAATACACTTTCCCAGGTGCCAATGTCCCTGCGCATTTGGGCCTGCTGACGATAGCCGTCACTAGTTTGATGTGAATAATTGAAACTATTTCCACGGTCTGCATCGCCGGTTTTTATGATGGCATTAATATTATTGGTATTAAAACTTCCCTTAGAGTATGCCAATGAGATTCCATTTTCCCAGATCACCGGCAAGGTATGTATTAGCATAGCTCCTCCTATCCCAGCGCCATATAAGCTGCTGGCCGGACCTTTTATGATTTCAATTGAATTGAAATTATAAAAACTGAGTTGATTCAGGTAGGTGTTGCCGCTTGGGTCTGTTAGAGGAATATCATTTAAATAAATTTTTACATCTCTTACTCCAAATGGAGATCGAAGGGAACTGCCGCGAATGCTAAGCCGGTAACTGCCGGGAGACCTTTCTTCCATACTGACACCGGGAGTAATGTTTACGGCAGGTAATATACTTATGCTGCTAAACCGGTTCAATTGTGCTTGCCCTGTAATGGCTACCGGCGCTGCCACTTCTATCAAACTTCTATTTTGTTCATAGGCTCTTACTATAACCTCTGTAAGGCTTTTTACTGTATCTGTTGAGTTAGTTTGTGATGAACAAATATGGGGGAGAAAAAAAAAGAGGAAGGAGACAACGAGAACTTTTTTCATAAACATGCGCTATGATAAGCCTCCTAAAGATAGAATCTTTTTTTCTTTCTTTCTTATTGTAATCTGCTTATAAAGGCATGCTTATACTTATAGTATGACTTGAAGTGAAAAAAACCAGTCTGGGAAAAGATGAAAAATATGATTCATATTTTCTTATACAATCTTTCTACACAGCTTCTATTGGTATCAGAATTTTGGCTGCATCTATCTTAAATTTTTTTAAAGCATAAATGGGCTTTATTATAAATAATCAAGACCAGCAACTAACCACAAATATTTTCTATCTTCCCGAAATGAAACCGGCGAGAGAACTCAGACTTTTCGACTTAACCATCATCATGATAAGTTTTGTAATAGGCATGGGAATTTTCAGGACACCGGTAAATGTAGCCGGTGCAGTAAACAGCCCATTTATTTTCTTTAGCGCATGGATTGTAGGGGGCTTTATAGCAATTTGCGGCGCCCTTACTTATGCCGAGATAGGAAGCCGGCTGCCTGTTNNTTACAGGAGGGTATTATAAAGTCTTTTCTTATGCCTATCATCCCTCAATTGCTTTTGCTGTCAACTGTATAATCCTGGTCTCAAATGCTGCATCGCTTGGAGCGGTTGCATTAGTAGGTGCAGAATATATTACAGGGATTATTATTCCAAATTCACAAAACACCTCTTGGTTGCTGGATCCTGCACATGCAAACCATATTCAAACCATTCAAACCGGTATTGCCATAGCATCTATTTTAATTTTTTTCGGGGTTAATTTACTTGGATTAAAAATGAGTTCACGCACCCAAAACGTGTTAACCATAATTAAAGTATTGATGCTGATTTTATTAATCAGCCCGCTGTTTTTTGCAACAGGCAATACATCGCATGCAGGGTTATCAGTTTCTTCAAACAGTCCTGCTTTAATAGAATATCTTAAAGCTTTTGGCGTCGGTTTGGTGGCAGTGAGTTTCACTTATGGGGGCTACCAGCAGACTATAAATTTTGGAGAAGAGGTCCGCAATCCTCAAAAAACAATTCCACGTTCTATATTCCTCGGCATCATTATTATCATTGTCCTGTACCTTTTGATAAATTATGCCTACGTAAAAGTTATCGGGTTTGACGAGTTAAAAAACAGCAAGAATATCGCGGCTATTATGGCTTCAAAAGTTTTTGGCATTAATGCCGAGCGAATTTTATCCGGTTTACTTTTTTTGAGCGTTTTAGGTTATGTCAATGTTTTGCTCCTCAGCAATCCTCGTGTAATGGCCGCTATGAGCGATGATAAAATTCTTCCTCCGGCATTCAAAAATAGGAATATAAAAACCGAAGCGCTCACCACCTCTTTGAGCGTTTTTGCGGGTATGTGCATATTAATAATTTTTTGGGCCAAGAAATTTGATACCATTTTAAGCTTCACTATTTTCCTCGATTGCTTTGGGATGGTTTTTTCTTCGGCCAGTATTTTTATTTTGAGAAAGAAAACGAAAAGCCTTGATAACACTGGAATATATATGATGAAGCTCTATCCATTATTGCCACTTATATTCATCGCAGCATATACATTTGTAGGCATAAGCATCGCTGTTGATTATAAAAATAACAACTATGCTGCGCTTATAGGATTATCGGTGTTATCGGCGTTTATGATAATTTATTTCATTGCGAAGGCTCTTGGTTTAAGAAAAGAAACTGAAAAATAATTCCTATGGATCTCTCATATATTTTGAATGAATTGGGTGAAAATCGTGAAGAATATTTTAATGCGGTAGCGCCTCCAATCATTCAAACCAGCAATTTTGCATTTAAGAAAGTAAATGATTTGAGAAAGGCATTTGAGAATGAAGCATCTGCTTACCTCTATAGCCGTGGGAAAAACCCAACATTAGAAATATTATCCCGAAAGCTTGCAGCTTTGGATGGGGCAGAAGATTGCCTGGTTTTTAACAGTGGTGCGGGTGCAATTTTTGCCGCAGTGCTGGCTAATGTAAAATCCGGTGACCACATTATTTCAGTTGAAAAACCTTATTCATGGGCACAAAATCTATTTAATAAAATACTACCGCGATTTAATGTAACTACAACTTATGTTGATGGAAGAAAAACCGAAAATTTTGAGAAAGCTATCAGGCCCAATACTTCGATCATATATTTAGAAACCCCTAATA
>PKYU01000437.1:0-4481 GCA_003132765.1 Chitinophagaceae bacterium
ATGAAATTAACTTGTTACCTGTTGCAAAATTTGCTGTAGTTGCTACCTGGTGAATCGCCCATTCATTTTCTATCTTTCCTGAAATCTCATCCGGAAGAGGGAAATCAGTATGTTCTACAGTATGAGCAAGCTGAAATACAATACTAATAACAAATCCTGTTACCATTGTAATAATGAGGAAGCCAATTATCCAGGGGGTAAATCCCAATAACCAGATTGGTAGTGCTACAAACATAAAAGCATAAATCAACTTTGCTGCCCAAAAAGAAATATGTTCTCCAATGGTCATTTTTCTAAGGGCAACCGGCCCGATTTTTCCTGAGAAATATTTTTTATAATCGGTAAGAAAAATCCAAATCAAATGAAGAAATGCATATAAAAACCAAAAATAGTAGTGTTGAAATTTATGCAGTTTGAGTTTTTTTTGAGTTATAGCAAATCTCATCCAGGGCCTTGCCTCTATATCATCGTCTATCCCATCAATGTTCGTGTAGGTATGATGAATAATGTTATGTTTCATATTCCACATGATTGCACTTGCACCAAGGAAATTCAGGGAGAACCCAGCCATCTTGTTTACTACTTTAAATCTGCTGAAGCTTCCATGGGCTCCATCATGCATCACATTGAAACCAATAGATGCGGTAAGACCACCAAACAGGATACATTCAGGAATGGCAATCCATACCATCGGAGTAAAAAATACCAGGTGGACATAAATCAAAACATATCCAACACATAATAAAATTGCTTTAAATAACAGAGCGTTGTTGCCGGTCATTGATGTCTTATGATCCTTGAAATATTGGTTCACACGATTTTTTATTTCAATATGAAATTCTCCTTTTCCCTGGATAAATTTTGGATTTGCCATTTTAATTTTTTACTATTTGATTATTTAATTAACAGGCGATGTTCTAAAAACGCCTTATTCTTATTTTAAGTACTTTTTTGAATGATTGCTTCAAAAGAGTTGATCCCAATCATTTTCTTTGACAGAAAACCTTCTGCATATTTCACGCCAATCATTTTCCCATACATTTTTGCCCTATAGATTATACTTTCCAGAAATTCAGGGGAAGAGATATATGTTTGTGGTTCATTATCACCCGGTCCTGTCTGATAAAATTGCGTTTTGAATGCCTTAATTGCCTCAATTTTCTTATCAAAATAATCTGATATATCAATTACAAAATCAGGTTTGAAATATAAATCCTGTATATAATTGAAAACAAATTTCGGTCTCCAGGCTTCCTGGGGATTACCTTTATCATCCGTTGTAGCTATTTTTATCAATCCGGATAAAAAAGCAGCATTGCTTACTAAGCGGGCTGATCTTCCATGATCAGGATGTCTGTCATCAGGAGCATTGCAAAGAATTATTTCAGGTTCGTATTTTCTAAGAACTGTTATTATTTTTTTTTTGCTTTCTTCATCTTCACTGAAAAATCCATCAGCCATTTCAAGATTTTCCCTCACTGTTATTCCAAGGATTTTGGCTGCATTTTCAGACTCTTCTTTCCTGGTCAATGCCGTTCCTCTTGTGCCTAATTCACCTCTGGTAAGATCAACAATTCCCGAATTTTTTCCCCGATCCTTTTCAACAAGAAGCGTTCCGGAGCAGCTTAGTTCTATATCATCAGGATGTACTCCGAATGCTAAAAGGTCAAGTTTCATTGTTGAAAGATAAGGATCCCAAAAGGAGGACGGAGAAAAGCGAAATCTTCACGTGTGCAAAGGTAATCAAAAATGCAGTCCATTTCTGATTTTAATCGAATAATAACAATAATTAATGAAAACTTTAATGATTCGAATAAGATTCAGTGTACTATCCTGAATAGCCGTACATTCTTTGAACTTCTCTTACAATAGATTCCATTTCTGCATCCTGACCTTTAGCATCGTAAGGCTGTTTAAGATCACTTCCAAAAATATAAGCAACCGTCTGCCAGAAGCGGGCCGAGAATCCACCTTTCAGTTCCTTTAAAATGTCATAACAATTGGTTCCGCCGGTTTCCCTGTTGATTAGCTTCATCAGCACCTTTCCCTGGTATACGGATAAATTCGTTAGGGGATCTGTAAATTCTTTCTTTAATGCCTTCTCTTTACTATTTATATACCGGCTGACATATTGTTTGCCCGGATTTGCCTGTATGTGTCTTTTTATATCATTAAAAACAATACCAGCGCGTTTTGCATATGGATAGGTAACATAAACGGCATTTCTAAGCCGCGTCCATCTTTGTTTTGCAGTATATTTACTTTTGCCCCAAACATAGACCCCGGTTAATATTTTTGCTTCTATAGTATCTCCTTGATATACAACAGCTATTGTTCGTATAGTGTCGTTGGGCCCGTATTTATTTTGAGCCGAAGCATGGTTATATGAACCGAGAATCAATGCAAAACTCAGGGAAACAACAGGAATTATATAATTGAATAAGGTACGCATTGCATCTGTAAATTTATTCCTTTTGGGCGGGCAATACAAGATATTAATTGTAAAATTTTGGATAAAAAATCAATTATTGGCAATCAGGAACATATAAAACAACCCTGCTAAAACAAATAATACAGACAATGCCGTCAAATAATTTGCTGCTTTAGTTCTTCGCCCAATTGAAATTATAAAGCCACAGGCCATTATTAATAACCCTGCCCAAACGAGGTTTATATAAGGAAAAACATAAGCTTTCAATGTAATAAAGTCTGTAAGATTATCAGATTCTTTCAACGCAATTTTGAACTTATTGGCGCTGCCAATTCCTTCAAGGCTGAAATAAAGGTTTTGCCTGGTGAGGGTATCGTCAATAAAATTTATTTGGCCATTGGTAATGGTAAGAGCAGGGTAGGCCTTAGTTTTGGAATTATCCTTCCCATATACAGTGATATCAGCAACCAAGGCTGTGTCGGATGGTAAAAAATGAAATCTTTCATTTTCGGGGTTTTTGAGGACTTTATTCAAGACAAAATATCCTTTCGAATAAAATACCGTATCGTTTATTCCTATATCATTAACTTTGAATTTGGCGGTGTCATTTGCCTTGTTTTTTACAGAAATGGTTGATATGTATGTAAAGACATCATGAGTTAAATAGTGTTTTGTTCCTGGATTTGAACTCAAATTATTATCCTTCATCAGGTAGGCATCAGGCGATAAAATGANNTGTTCGGTTTTTTTCAGCCGCCGCAGAATCATCCAGGTAAGTTACTGTGTATTTACCCATCTGGGTAGGAACTCCCTTTAAAAGAGTAAGGTTTTCCAAAGGATTTTCCGTTTGTCTTCCTGTCGGGTCTTTATCAAAAGGGATGATTAAGCCGGTTTTACTATTATCGCTGATTACCCTTTTATTTCCGGAAGAAATAAGCATTCCGGTGATCATTAAGGCAAAACCAAGGTGCGCAATCGCAGCTCCGCCTGCTTTTACATTTCCCTTTAATACTGTTTTTATATAAGCAGCATTTGCAATCACAGAAAAAATGGATGCGAAAAGCGCCAGGTATATTGCAATCAAAAATCCAGGCCCTTTCCTGGTATATTCAATAGGATAAAATATGGCAAGCAAAAGGGAGACAATTACAGCAAGGACCAATGGCAAAGCCATTTTTTTGATCAGATAATTCTTTTCTGTATTCCTGTATTTTAAAAATTGGGAAAATGCCGTAAGTACTCCGATTATAAAAGCAACCAATACTAATACTTTGTTGTAGGTAAATTCACGATCTTGTGGATCAGCATAATTTGTCCCGAAAATCTTGTTATAAACCGGCAAAGAAGTAACAGCAATGATGAAAAGTGCAGAAAGGAAAAAAATGAGTGATCCAATGAACATCCAGAATTCCCTCGACGAAATATTTTCCTCTTTTTGAATGGACGGTATTTTCTTATAATTTTTTATGAAAAGAAATAACATTGGTAATGAAATGGCAAGTACATAAATCCCTATCAGGATATTCATGGCCATACCCGATTCGGTAAATGAATGAACAGAAGTATCTCCTAATATGCCTGTTCTGGTAAGAAAAGTAGAATAAAGGACGAAAAAATAACTGAGTATGATGAACAGGTAAGAGGCCCTTAATGCATTGCCGGTTGAATTGTAAATAGCCATGCAATGCAATCCGCAAATCAGTATCATCCAGGGAACGAGGGCTGCATTTTCAACCGGATCCCACGCCCAATATCCGCCAAATGATAAGGATTCATAAGCCCATTTTCCTTNNAATGTCCAGGGAAGAGCAGGCTTTACCCAATCCCCATAGTCTTAAGTGCGAAGTGAATAGTAGGCAAATGATAAAGGAACAATGGTGCTTGCAAAACCAAGGAATAAAACAGGCGGATGAATAACCATCCAATAATTTCGCAATAGCACATTTAATCCTATTCCGTCTTTAATAAAATTCAGATAATTAGGTTGGCTGAAAATAGGTCCGTTAATTTCATTTCGGGTTAATACAAAAGGACTGCTGCCGATCCTGAC
>PKYU01000437.1:4524-5913 GCA_003132765.1 Chitinophagaceae bacterium
CTTCCTTCCTGCCCTTCCCAAATACATGCCAATAGGTATTTAGGTTCAAGTTCTTTTGATGCATGCTTATATGCATATAGATATTCAAAATAATGGTTGGAGCATATAAAGTAGATTGTAATAAATACAGTCAGGAGAGAAAGAAACTGGATGAAGAAAGCCTCACGGGCAAAAAGTATCCACGAACGTTTTTCATTTTCACTTTTGACAGCGGATGCGTAAAAAAAAGAAATGGACGAAATTAGTGATGCAACAAATGCGAGTAATATAAAAAAATATCCTACCTGTCCAGGGATAAGGTGTTCACCTTCAAACTTCATGTTACAATTTAGTATTGAGAAACTGTTTTTTCCAACTGTTTTTTATCATCCTTATATTTTGAAGGGCACTTCATTAAGATATTATCACATTTAAATACATTTCCTTCCATTTTACCTTTAAGAACAATTCTTTCACTTTGTTCAAGTTCGGGGGGCTTGGTATTTCGATAAATGACCTGTGTACTGTTGCCCAGACTGTCTACGGCATAAAAGGAAAGAAAATTTGGATCTTTAATTGCGTCATATTGAATGGGCTTAGATTTGTCGAGCCTGGCTATCAGATGCACATATTTACCTTGTTTTTCTTTGGCAGATCCAATGGTATCATATGTTGAAAAATCAACAGAATACATTAATAAAATACCAATTGCTGCTGCAATGGCTACCAGTATTATAATGCTTGACGTTTTCATATGTTTTATTCAAATTGCAAATTTAGTTTAAATATGGATTACAATTTTATAAAACTTTGAAAAGCAAGTGCTCCAAATTGAAGCATTATAATGAAAGTGTCAAAACCTATTGCTCCATGTCTTAGTTTCCCAGGTTAATTCAGGAAATTGGCTCTTTTGAACGAATTGATACTATTACAAGATGCTCTATCATTTCAGATTCAACTATCTTTGCAGCCTTTAAAAATTTTATTCTGTGATATGTCGGATATTTTAAACTTTGATCCCAATTCAGTTGCCAACCCAAACAACAATATTTTTGGTCTTCCTTTCACAGAAGAAGAATCTTCTCTCATTCTGTTGCCTGTGCCATGGGAGGTAACCGTANNCAGAACATATAGCTAAAGCAAGTTTGCAGGTGGATATTATTGATCCGGATGTTAAAGAAGGATGGAAGCAGGGTTTTTTTATGCGTGATTTCGACAAAAGAGTATTGATGAAAAGTGATTACCTGCGCAAGGAAGCGGAGCTTTTTATTAACTATATATCCCAGGGTGAGGTAGTAGAAGAAAATAAGTTTATGGGAAAAATCCTGAAAGAAGTAAATGAGGGAAGTGAATTCTTAAATAAATGGGTTTATGAACAAACTATAGAAATATTAAACAAGGGAAAACTCG
>PKYU01000096.1 GCA_003132765.1 Chitinophagaceae bacterium
ACCTTTATATGGAAAATGGCGGGCAGCAATCGTTCTCCCCAATTAACAGCAAGTGTCGTTGCAATGGAATTTTCTCCGCAACGATAATCCCAGTTTTTTAAAATATTTATTGGCTCAGCCAACTGAACATATGCTGAGTCATCTTTTGAATTATCTTTTTCGAAAGCAAGAATCAATGCAGGAACCAACACTTCAAATGCGGCGAGGTACGTGTCATACCCTTTGGCTATTACTTTATCCAGCGTGTAGGATTTTTCCTGTCCCAAAATTCTGACAGCATTTATTCCCCTGAAATTTTGCCCGTCAGGGGCCATGTATCTCGGAAAGTTTTCTCTCTTCGGGCTATATTTCCCAGCGACTGTAAAGGGAGTTGAATTGCAATTTTCTATCCATCCGTTAGGTGGGTTATAAATGTGCACACTTTCATTCACTGTATGTAATCCCTTCCATTCGGTAGCAGAAGTAGTTCCTTCTACAGGTTTGGACCAATCATATTTCGGATCTCTTCTTGGGATAAAGTTCCCGTGCCAATAAGCTATATTTCCTTCTGCATCAGCATACACTGTGTTGTTGGAAGTATTGGCAAGAAGATCCATTACTTTTTTATACGCTGAAAAACTTTTTGATTTAGTTCGTTCCCAACTTTGAATCAGGCTTTTCATGTCCCTGTTGTTCGACTTCACACTTAAATATTCCCCGTTCCTTCTTGCCATGATTGGACCATGGCCGGTAATTAATGCATCGATAGTTTTTGCCTTAATTGAATTCCCATCTTTGTNNCATTATTTTTTTATGCAATACCAGTTTTTCCCGGTGATTGTATTCATAATACAATTGATAATTTCTTTCACTAATTTTTTCAATATAAGCATCTGAAACGTCTGTATAGCTTGATGTGTGCATCCATCCGCAATGTTCATTAAATCCCTGGTACACAAAAAATTGTCCCCAGGTAACGGCTCCGTAGGCATTTAGGCCTTCCTCACTTGCCATTTGAACTTCAGGCCGGAAATAAAAAGTTACATGTGGATTGATGTATAGAATCGCATGTTTCGATTTAGTAATGAAAGGAGCAAAGGCAAATCCATTCGATCCTGTTACCACTTCTTCTTCTTTTTCTTTTACGCAAGCCGATTCCTTTTCACCGGAATAAAAATTTTTTAATTCACCAACCGAAACATCCGCTGTACTAATGGCGCCGATGCTTCCATCCGTCCATAATAAAGGATACCACGGTTGAAAGCGATGCAATAAAGCGGGCTTTTTTGCAGGATTTATATAGAGATAATAATTTATTCCATCTGCAAAGGCGTTACATAGTTTTTGTAACCATGCAGGAGCTTTCTTATAATCTGCAATAGCATCAGAGGAGTCAATTACCAACCTGATCAGTAAATCATTGTACATGTCTTTTTCCCCGGTTACTTCTGCCATACGGCCAAGCTTATCTATATAATTCATTTCCACACGATTAAAATCATCTTCGCATTGCGCATAGAGTAAACCAAAAACTGCATCTGCATCAGTTTTACCGTAAACGTGAGGAATGCCATAATTGTCCCTTATAATGGAAACCCGGCCTGCCTCGAGTTTATATCGGGCAATTTCCCGGGTAGAAAATTTTTGAGCGAATAAATGAAATGGTATTACAATTAAAAGCAGTGTGTTTTTCATATACTTTTCTTTAGTCGAAATTTTTATTTTCGTTCATCATGCCAATTGATCTATTTCTTTTGTATCATCATTTACTAAGAATAAACATAAAGCAAAAATCTAAGTTTTATTTAAGAAATAAACNNTATCGTATGCCTATTGGTATATATGATCTCATCATCAAAAGAGAAAAGATTAATTCCACAAAAAATAGCAATCTAAAATGAGTTATTAACGTATGTGGAAAAAAACCAACGCTATTGTGCCTTGAAGTGTTGATATAGGACGGTATATTTGCGTTCCCTAAGTAACTTTTTAATCCTGCCTTAACTTTTTTGCCCTGGCTTTGCCGGGGCAATCTTGTTTAATGGATTTCCTCGTAAAAATAATTTATCGGGATAAATCCGGTAATTTATGCTTTTAAATTATTTTATTTTTCACGGCTACACCACTGGTTAACAAAAAACGAATTTGAAGAAAGTCTATACGCCTAAAAATATTAATCATTTATCAGCCATATTCATATAATCAACGGTGAGATTTACCATCGCTTCCACGCCAAGTTTAAAACCACTTTCATCGATGTAAAAATTTGGCGTATGGTGGGCTGATGCGTCTTTAGGATCCTCTCCTTTTGGCATTCCGCCCAAAAAGAAGAATAATCCGGGCGCCTTTTCCTGGTAAAAAGAGAAATCCTCCGCACCAGTAGTAGCTGGCTTTAAGACAACATTTGAATCGCCTGCCGTTNNTGCGCAAAGAGGGCAACATTTTTTCAGTAAGCGCAACATCATTGAAGGTTACTGGATAATGCGATGTATAAGGTAAATAAATTTCAGCAGTCGCACCGTTAGCTTCTGCGGTTTTAGTAATTATTTGCCGCACTCTTTCAATCATCAACTTTTCATCGTCCCTGCTTAATGACCGAATGGTTCCGAGCATTTCAACCTGGTCGGGAATAACGTTGCCCCTGTTTCCGCCATTTATGGCACCAATGGTTACTACCCCAGCGTTTTCAGTTACATTCAGATTGCGGCTTACAACCGTTTGTAAATTATTAATAATTTCCGCTGAGACTACTATCGGATCTACGGAAAACCACGGATAGGCCCCGTGTGAAGGTTTCCCTTTTATCACTATTTTCATATCGTTGACTCCTGCCAGCGTTCCACCAGGCCGGTATGCTATTTTCCCGACTTCCAACTGGGAATTAATATGTTGCCCGAATACAACANNTACCATTAACTCTGCTCCTCCTTCCTCTCCCTCCGGGGCGCCTTCTTCTGCCGGCTGAAAAATAAATTTTACGGTTCCCTTAAGATCATTTTTAATGGAAGATAAAACCTCTGCTACACCCAATAACATAGCAACATGAGAATCGTGTCCGCAAGCATGCATTACGCCAACTTCCTTCCCGTTATATATCGTTTTTACCTTTGAAGCAAAAGGCACCTGTGTGCGTTCAGTAATTGGGAGCGCATCCATATCTGCACGAAGAGCTACTACAGGACCGGGCTTTCCACCTTTTAAAATTCCTACCACACCTGTCTTGGCAATGCCTGTTTTCACCTCAATTCCCAACGATTGAAGATATTTTGCAATAAGACCGGACGTTCTTATTTCATTATTCCCCAGTTCAGGATGTTCATGAATGTCCCGTCTCCATGCGATTACCTGGGCTTCGATTTTATCCGCAGCATCAGCAATTTTTTTTCTTTCAGAATCATTCTGCGAATACGCAGATATTGAAAATAATAACGCAGCTAAGATTAAGATTTTTTTCATTATTTTATTTTAGTTGATGTAAAATACTAAATGAAATGAAAAAATGGATAGTTTAGTTCAAGGTATTTCTGATACAGGCGAGGCCGGTTTTGCAACTACCCAATTTACTGTCGTGCCGGGTGCAAAAAATAAATGAAGAAGAAAATGAGCCGTTACATCAAATGGAGATCAAAAATTTACATCCATTTTTCCAGGAACTGGTGATAATCATTTTCCAGTTCCCTGAACAATTTATTATAGGTTTCGACTTTATCCCTTAATTGAGCATCATCTTCTTTCAGGATCAAATTGCTATCTACCGAAAGTTGCGCCTTTTCTGCCAGTTTATGATCAGCAATATGCAGGTCGTGCATCAGTTCATCAGAAACCTCAAGTTGCCTGATAAACTGGTTTTGAAAATGCTCCACTCCTTTCATGGCTTCTTTATTATTATTCTTATTAACAATTTCCTTTAACTCTTTTTGAAAAGCTGATATTTCATCCCGCACAAGGCCGATATCACTTTTCCATTCGGTGATTTCATTGTGTAGTTCAGTAATCGGTTTTTTAAGCTCTGACATTTTAAAATAATTTATTTAGGTGTGATAACCACTTTGTAAGTATTGAGAAGGTTTTCGATTCTTCTCAACATCATCCTTTCAAATTTATAAAATTTCTTTTAACCTGATTGATAAATAAATCCATGTCAGCAGGAAATAGGGTTTGATCAAACTTTTGTCCTTAAACATTTTTCTCAAAGTGACCCATAAAAAAAATGAAACCCCGGGTTCGGGGGTTTCATTTCATCTAATTCTTAAATATTCCTCCTAACTATTTAGTGCTTTTTGCAGCAAATTTTCTTCGATCACCTGTTTAAAGGCTTTCTTAGGCAAAGCTCCCGGCTGCAACATCGGATCTCCGTCACCTTCAACAGGTATAAATAAAAATGTCGGTATACTTTGAATTGCAAAGAGCGCAGAAAGTTCCATTTCCTTTTCTGTATTTACTTTATAAATCACCAACCGGTCTTTATATTTATTCCACTGATAATTCTTCAAATACAGGGGCTACCATTTTACAGGGTCCGCACCAATCTGCATAAAAATCGATGATTACCGGAAGCTCGCCCTTAAACTTCCAATCCTTTTCTGTCTTGTNNATCTTATCTTTAAAATCCTGTGCTGTCAATTGAATTGTTGCCATTATTATTTTTTTTCAAAGGTACTAATACCGTCATTAAGTTTCCGTGACCTCGATCACAAAAAGGAATTACTGTCACTACAGTTTTTGTCCAACCAATTGTAATACCTCCGCTTTACCCTTATGAAAAGGACCTTCATCCAAAACCACTTCTTTCTGACCGCAGAAAAGCAAATGTAAAAAACTGAAATCTTTGCAAATAGCCGGTGCGTCATAAAGTAATTCCAGGTCTTTGGGGCCACCGGAATTGTTATGGATTTGTTCTTTTGCAAAGGCTTCCAATACAAGATATCCTCCGGGCTTTATTGATTCATAAACCCTTTGATGAAACTCTTTGCGTATGTTTTCGGGTAAATGCACATAAATTAAGGCCACAGTATCATATTGCTTGCCTGGCCGGAAATCCTCTATATTCATTATTTCATAATGAAGGATAATCTTCTTCTCCGCTGCTAACTTAAGGGCTTTTTTTACTGNNCTGCCAATTCACTAAAGTCAAAAGCGTCTACCTGCCAACCTTTGGAAGCGGCATAAATTGCATTCCGGCCTTCTCCTTCGGCTGGCAATAATATACTACCTGACTTATGAGTATTGATAAAGTTTTTGAAGAAAACATTTGGTTCAGTACCATATACAGATTCATTTTCTGCATATCTTTTATTCCAGTTTTGAGGATCCATAATCTAAAATTGAGAAGCATCCTGGTTTAAATGCATGACCAAAATCACTTTCTCTGGTAAAATCTTATGAGAAAGCGATCATAATTTTGAACAAATTATAATTAATCTCTTAATAAGTTCGTTAAAGGTTGCCTAAATGAAAAATGAACATTGAAATGAAGGATTGGAATTCTAGCGAACATTTTTTGTTTGTATATCTTTAGGGTAAAAAAAATCCTGAAACTATTGGTCCTAAGTAAAAAATTCCGGTCTTTTTCTCCCAAATTATATTGGAGGGAAATACTGGCTGCGTTAATGATATTGCTGGCATTTATTTTTTTTCGAAGCGAACGCAGAGAATTAGTTCAGATAATTCCCAATATAAAAAATGCCGACCCGCTCTGGCTTTCCGCGGGTTTGGGCATTACCCTCCTTTATGTCCTTTTACAAAGTGGCATGTATGTGAGCAGTTTTTCTTCTATCGGCCTTTCGTTGAAATGGATTGATGCCATTGAGCTTTTTCTGAAAAGAAATTTCCTCAGTATTTTTTTACCTGCAGGCGGTGTAAGCGCTTTAGCCTATACCCCATCCCAGTTAAGAAAAAGAGATTTTAATAAAACCCAAATACACCAGGCGAGTGGTTTGTACGCCTTTGCGGGTTTATTTACCGTTTTCCTGGTAGGTTTTCCAGTGGTCATTCTATTTGCGTTATCTGCCAACACTCATCTAAAAAGTGCTTGGACCGGATTGATCATCGTCGTTTTTATACTCGCAGGTATCATATGGATTTCAAGAACATTGAGAGCTAAAGGCAGATTATATAGATATATTGAAGGCAGGTTCCCTTCTTTTGCCCCGGNNACGAACTTTTTGCCGCAAACGTCAATATAAAAAAATACACAGGCGCAATTTCATTTTCAACCGGGGTGGAGCTCAGTGGTATGTTTACCCTTTATGTATCTATGATGGCGTTGGGGCTGCCGGCATCATTTATGGTGGCGGCAATTGCCTATATGGTTTCTGTAATATTAATGGTGTCCTCGCCTTTCCTTCGCGGACTTGGTGCAGTGGAAATCTCCATAGTTTATATCCTGGAGATGTATGGATATTCTACCCTCGAAGCATTATCGATTACCATCTTATACCGGTTATTTGAATTTTGGCTACCCATGATTTTTGGAATATTTTCTTTTGCATGGCGGGGAAGAAATTTATTCGTAAGAATTGCTCCTGCCCTGTTGATTTTTATGCTGGGCCTGATAAATATCATTTCTGTTGTAACGCCTCCTTTAAGAATAAGGCTTCGCCTGATCAGGGAATTTCTGCCACTTGAAGCCATTAATGCTTCTAATGTGCTTGTTCTTTTTATGGGAGTTGCGCTATTGATTACTTCTGCATTTATGTTTAAGGGCCTCAGGAATGCCTGGCGAATTGCCCTTTTTCTTGCTGTTCTTTCATTGATAGGTAATCTTACCAAGGCTTTGGATTATGAAGAAGCCAGCTTTGCACTAATTATCATAATCCTGTTATTAATAAGTCGCAATCAATACCGCATTCGAAGCAGCATAAAATGGATCAAGCTTNNAACTTATCTGTTTTGATTTTTGGTTACGTTGGCTTCTATTTCATAGATGTGAAACATTTTGGAATTGATTTTACCTGGAAGCAATCATTGCTTTACACCATGCAGACCTTCCTATTGGGTGTAAATGACAACCTAAAGCCATTAACCAATTTTGGTCGTGAATTCATTTTTCTCATCCATACACTGGGCTTCCTGAGCTGGGGATTTCTTTTGTTCACAATTATCAAGCCTTTTCTGAAGGTGGAACCATCCAATGAATCTGGCCGGGAAAGGGCCAAATTTTTGCTTTCTGAATTTGGAAATTCTTCAGTTGATTATTTTAAGATATCCAACGACAAGTTATATTTCTTTTCTGATCTGCATGATGCATTTATATCTTACCGTATTGCAAATGGTTTTGCGATAGTATTGGAGGAGCCCGTGTGTGCCGAGCAAAATAAACTGGAAGTATTAGAAGAATTTTACAAGACNNAATGCAGTAAAATGGGATTGAAGGCTGCCTTCTATAGGGTAGACGAAAACAGTATTCTCTGGTTCAACCAGCTCCGTAAACAAAAAATGATCATAGGCCAAGAAGCTATACTGGATGCAGAAAATTTTAAACTGGAAGGAAAGGAAAAGAAATCATTACGAAATGCTTTTAATAGCCTTGAGAAAAAAGGGTTTACTACCTCTATTTATAAAGCACCGCTTTCATCGGACTTTCTTGCTGACCTCAGGAGGGTTTCAGATGAATGGTTATCAGCTTTTGATAAGGAAAAACAGGTTTTTTCACAAGGCATGTTTGATGCAAAAGAAATCATGAACCAGGACGTAATTTCTGTAAAAGATGAAAATGGAAAAATTGTGGCTTTTCTGAATATTATTCCGGATTATTCACCTTCTGAATGCACATATGACCTGATCAGAAAAACGGAAGATGCCCCGGGAGGCTGTATGGATGCGTTGATCATTAAGATGATTGATTACGCAAGAGAACATAATTGTAAATACATAAATCTTGGGCTGGTGCCAATGACAGGAATTACAGAGCCCCAGAGCCCTGCAGAACAAATTATTAAATATGCCGGAGAAAAATTCAGACGCTTTAAACACTACCATGGATTGCGTGATTTTAAAGAAAAGTATGCAACGATGTGGGCAGATAAATTCCTTGTATATGAAACTGATTATGACCTGCTGCAATTACCTGCAGCGCTTAATAAAGTAATGCAACCATAATATTATTGTATGAATAATAAACTAAAACCGCTTTTCCTTTTTTTCCTGTCAATCCTTTTCGGGTCTGGAGCTTTCACTCAGGATTTACCCGTTACCGTTTGGAATGCAGATACCCACGATAAGCCGCTGATATTTTATATTTCAGGCGATGGAGGTATGAACAGGTTTTCTACAGAATTATGCGAGACGATTAATAATAAACGTTATGATGTTATTGCCTTGAATGCAAGAAGTTACTTCTATTCTAAGAAAACACCTGAGCAGACTGCAATTGATTTTGGCAATTACTTATCGGAAAAAATAAAGGGTAGAATTAACCAGCAAATTATATTGGTTGGCTATTCTTTCGGCACTGATGTAGTACCATTTATCCTAAACAGGTTACCCAAAAATATTCACGATAGGGTAATAGTTTCTTTCCTGATGGCTTCTTCAGGGAACACCGATTTTGAGATTCACTGGGCCGATATCCTGGGCGGTAATTCAAAGAGAAAAATGGATGTAGTTTCAGAAATTAATAAGCTTAATGGCGATCGCATAGTCATTATCAGCGCCAGTGATGATCATTTGCTTGATATTAATAAAATTACCCTGAATAAATATATCCGTGAGGTGCTTCCCGGTGGGCATCATTTTGACGGCGATACTGATGAAATAACTAAAGTAATTATAAAGCATGTGCAATAAATACAATTGCCTGCTTCCGGATCCTGGTACTAAATGCAGATTTAAAATTGCCGAAAGATAAATGCCTTCTATTTTAACTTACAATTCCTATTCATGATCACTGTAAAGGTATTGATACGCTTCTTCCTCATTTTGTCCATTATATATTTAACAGGCATCCTTATCCCTCCACCAACGATAGAAATTTATCTTAAACCTTTCTTATTACTACCACTGATAGCCGCAGCCATCATAGCACCGGATTTAAAAAATAAGATGATCCTTATTTCTGCATTGGTATTTTCGTGGACCGGCGATACGCTTCTGCTTTTTGTTTCAAAGAATGGAGTTTTTTTTATTTATGGATTAGTCGCATTTCTTATTGCTCACCTATTATATATTGCTTTGTTCCGTAAAGAGTTGAAAAGAAAGGTGACAACAATTAAATGGAGCCTTCAGCCTTTGATTTTTATCCTTATTTACCTATTTATATTGCTGATTATATTAATCCCGCATTTGGGAGGATTAACCATACCCGTGATTATTTATGCTATCATAATAAGTGCCATGCTTTATATGGCAATGCTTTTGAGTTTGCAATGGCCGGGGCCTTCCGCCTTCTATCTCCTTTCCGGGGCAATTTGTTTTGTAGCTTCTGACACTCTTTTAGCGCTGGATAAATTTTATCATCCGCTTCCATTATCAGGCTTTTGGATAATGGCTACCTATCTATATGCACAAGGAGCTTTAGTGAAGAGTTTTTTGAAGACAAACTGATTATTAAATGGGAGATATAAAATTTTTATTCTGTTAAATACGGTGGCCGCTTTGACCAACTCTTTCCTCTATTATTTTCAATTACCATCCACCATAGAAAGAATGCAGTGGTTGTAAGGTTCAAAATATACATGCTCCATGAAGGTATATATTTGGTAAGGTTGATGAGCATGCCGGTAGTGTGTAGAGGACTGAACCCAAATAATTGAGGTAGGCGAAACCAATAATAACAGGAAACGGCGGCCGCAGCAAAAATGCTCATGAGTTCTTTTCTACTGTTTGGAAATATTTTTTTCATTCCCAGGTATAGAGACATTGTTACCAATGCACCTATAACCGGAAACTCATAAACGGCGGAGAGATTTTGAAATCCATCACCCGACGTATAATCAGGCACTTGGAACCAGCCCCAGATATATCCCGGAAAAGCGCCTGCCAAAAGAATTTCAGTAACATGGGACATCCTGGATTTTAATGCCAGCGGGCTCATGCTTTTTGTCGAATCGGGACATGGGACCGAACACTTTACACAGGAAGCACAATGTGCATTTATAACTGAAAAACCAACACCCGAACCATATAATTTTTCAACAGAATGAACAGGACATAGCCCGGAACACCAGGCGCTTTTGCTTTCAAATATGAAACCTGCACTGAAACCAATAGTGCTGAGTGAAAAAATAATGAGCGCTGTGGCCTGCCCGCTAATATTGAACAGAACATGACGGAGTGGTATGATTNNCCGCTTTGAAAAGCCTAACCGGTCGGGAATCATCGCCGTAGTTGCAAGTGGGCAAACATTTCGCCAGACACCAGTCGCGATTACGAGTAATGCCGGCGCCACAGGAATCAGTATATTCCAGAAAAGGGTAATACCTAAAGGAGGAAAAAAGACCAAACAAAACATCATTCCAATGCCCATTAACCAAAATATGAATTGAACAATTTTCCAGTATATANNTATAAATGCGGAGGATTTCGGCGATTTTTCAGCAATCTTCATCAAAGCAAATTTTTGTGAATGGATTAGTTGCAAAAAAAAGCAATTATGACCCTTGATAATATGATTTAAATCATACGGAATAAAAATGAATTATTCAGGTTCATTTAAGAATTCTATTTTCAAAAATTAAATAATTATTATTGATTTTAAAATTGCAAACACCATACTTCCAAAACAGTTCTAATTATATCTCTTTTTTAATTTTACTTTACAAAAATTTCATTTATCGCTAATAAAATAAGNNAAAATCAAAAAACCATAATCAAATTCATTCAAACAAAATCTGTTCATGCAAGAGGCATTAAACGCAAATAAAAAAAGAATTGAATCAATTGATATTCTTCGTGGAATTGTAATGGTAATCATGGCGCTGGATCATGTAAGGGATTATTTCAGCAATGCCAGCCCAATGGACTTTTCTACTACTACTCCTATTTTATTTTTTACCAGATGGATCACCCATTTTTGCGCACCGGTTTTTGTCTTCCTTTCAGGTACTTCCATTTATTTGCAGAGCTTGCGTAAAACCAAAAATGTTTTGCAATCCTTTTTGATAAAGAGGGGACTGTGGTTAATATTTGTTGAAGTTGTGATAATTACCTTCGGGTGGACATTCAACCCAAATTATAACTTCTTCATATTACAGGTAATTTGGACCATTGGCATCAGTATGGTGATATTGGGTTTGATGATCCGGCTTCCTTTTTCAGTAATATTTATTACAGGATTAGTAATTGTATTTGGTCATAATATTCTGGATATTCCTGAATCGGCTGTTGGTTTTAAAGCTGGTTTTTTGTGGGACCTGCTCCATCATGGATTTTTCTCCTTTTATCCAATGGGCCAAAATCACAAGCTTCTTATTTTGTATGCTTTTGTTCCGTGGGCAGGACTGATGATGCTTGGATATTGTACCGGGATATTCTTTTCGGAAAAATATTCAGGCATACAGCGAAGAAAAATTTTAAGTAGCATTGGGATCAGCCTTATCATTTTATTCATTATAATTCGAATTATAAATGGATACGGAGATCCTGGGCCATGGAGCGTTCAGAAAAATCGGGTATTTACCATCCTATCTTTTATTAATACAAATAAATATCCACCTTCTTTNNCTTTACTGTACTTATGTATGACTATAGGTCCTGCATTTTTACTTTTATCCTTGTTTGAAAAAATACAAAATGGCTTTACCAGGAAAATAAGTATTTATGGCAGTGTAGCTTTTTTCTATTATGTTATACACATTTATTTCATTCATCTTGTTTCCCTTGTTTTCTTTATGGCAAAGGGACACACTATGAAAGAAGCTGCTGATATCGGTAATGGTATTCCCTTTTATTTCCTTGCTGCAAAAGATGGATATAGCCTTTTTGTGGTTTACCTGATATGGATTTCGGTAATTATTGCTCTATACCCATTGTGTAATTGGTACAACACGTACAAAACCAATCATCGGGAAAAATGGTGGTTGAGTTATTTATAAAAGACGGCATCGATAACCTGAGGAATCTGTAAAGTATTTATTTCAATGAAAGGGGATAATTGAATAACTTGTAGTATAATAACAAAGCGAAGAAAACTAATGTCACAAACCCGCCAACTAGCCGCAATCATGTTCACCGACATTGTCGGGTACACGGCTTTAATGGGCAGTGATGAAAAAAAAGCTTTTGAATTACTTAGAAAAAACAGGGAATTACAAAAACCAATTATTGAACAATGCCATGGGCGGTGGATAAAAGAATTGGGAGATGGTGTTTTGGCGAGTTTTCTTACAGTTACAGATGCAGCGCTTTGCGCCGGAGTTATCCACCAGGCCTGCAAAGAAATAGATGTGCTCCAACTTCGAATTGGTATCCACTTAGGAGAAGTAATTTTTGAAAATAATGATGTGTTCGGTGATGGAGTGAATATTGCCTCACGACTACAAGCCCTTGCACCTATTGGAGGAACCTGGGTTTCAGAATCGGTTCATCTAAATCTTGTAAATAAAAATGATATCTCAACAAAATTTATTAAGGAAGAAAAGCTTAAAAATGTAAAGGAACCGGTTAAGATTTATGAAATGTTTATTAACTCGCTTCCTGACTTATTTAAACCAACTTCAAATGGAAATTCAAAAAAAACTCCCGTAAAAAGCATCGCAGTTCTTCCATTTGTAAACATGAGCAATGATCAGGAGCAAGAATTTTTTAGTGATGGCATGTCAGAAGAGATTCTCAATTCTCTATCGCATTTAAAGGATTTGAAAGTTGCGGGCCGCACTTCATCTTTCCAGTTCAAAGGGAAAAATATTGACCTGCGGGAAGTGGGCAATAAGCTCGGGGTAACAAATGTGCTGGAGGGGAGCGTGCGTAAACATGGAAATCGCCTTCGTATAACTGCAAAGTTAATAAATGTTGAAGATGGTTTTGATTTATGGAGTGAACGGTACGATCGTGATATTGATGATATTTTTGCTATACAGGATGAAATTGCATTGGCCATCACTGAAAAATTGAAGTTGACACTGTTGGAGA
>PKYU01000144.1 GCA_003132765.1 Chitinophagaceae bacterium
GGCAAGGATAAAAAAAGCTGCCAGTTGTTTATATGTATTGTTTTCAAACAAAATCAACGCAAAAGTATGATACAATGATCAAAATTTGAACATGAACAAGGTATATACTTCCATTCCAATTTTACTTCTACGGAAATCAATCGCCAGGCTGCGACAGGTGGGTTTGGATGGAAAAAGCAGGTTTTTAGAGGGAAAAAGCCTACCTTGCAGCGATGATGGAAAATTCAAAAGTGCAATTTGTTTGTTTTGAAACAAAACTTGCCAAAGAACCATTTATTAAAAGATGGGAACAATTTAAGCGGTCTGCAAAAAGCGATGCAGATGTTACAATGCAAGAATCTGAAAAAAATGGCTCATACCTGTATATTGCACAGCATCGATTTGTGAATGATGAAAGTCAATTTGTGTTTTCCAAAGAAAACAGGTCATCACGCGTTGCTCAGGAGCGAATCACTACAATTCATGCGGGCGGTTACTCCATTATTCAGGCAGAAAAATTGCAGGATGCAGCAGCTAATGAAAGAAAGGTTTTTGTTTTTGTTACCGACTTCAAAGCGGATCTTAATTTGTACAAAAAATTATCTGCCGGTGGTAAGCTAAATATTTACCAGGCATATTATGAAAATTGCAAGTATGCTTACATCCTCGAATATTTTATAAAAACGAAAATGGCAGAAGCTCTATTGGCTCAATTGAAACAATATGATGCTGCAGAAATTGGCGTTTACAAAGAATGCCCACTTCCTAAAAACGCTAATAGTAAGAAAAAGGAAGACCTATACGTTTGGCCAACTTTCTAGCATAACCAATTATCTGCAGAAGCTATTTTACTAATCCCTTGAATTTACAAATCAGGACTCTGAAAACCGAGGTTTGTCATTCCCCTTTTTACTTCGGGGCAGCTCATAAATAAGTTCCATAGGAGGCCGCTGCGGTAATTTTCTATCATTACAATTTGAGGCCCCTGGTCAATAGCAAGACAATCAGTATCGAACCAAAGACTATTCAGGTTAAACGCATCAATAAATCCATATTGCCCCCAGATCTTATCTCCTAACTGGTAATAAAAAAATCTAATGGCATTCATGGACTGCACGGATGTATAGGGCAATGAAGATATTGCCGCGGTAGGAGCAATTACTCCAACGTCATTGGTTGGGGAACTGGCAGTATACCCATTTTGAATATCGCTCGCTGTCAGGCCCCAGCACATAGGACTGTAGCCGTAATATTTTTGCGGATTGGCAACACAATACAAATAATTGATAGTGGCCTGAGCGGTATCCTGCTGCCAGTAATTGGCATATGTATCAGAAAGGTCATGCGGATTGACGCCAAGGAAAGAATAATGCGCAAAGAAAAGCGGGCCGCCATAGTCTGGCCCCAGGGGTAACTGGACTCCAAAAAATGATTTCCCGTTTTTTATCGCTCCATTATTTGCCCAACCATTATCGTATACCGTTTTTGGAATCGCGTTAGAGTCCACATTGGAAGACGCTGCCAGCACGTAAGTAATTAAAGCTTCATCCCATCCTCTCACTTGAACATTAATGGCCCAACCATAATTCGGACTCCAGTTCCAGTATAAGACGTTTCGGCCATTTTGCCGGTACCAGTTCCACTCTATGCCATCATAAATGCTGTTGATGCCGGCACGCAGGTTTATCTCGTTGGAATCCGTAGTGCTGTTAAAAAACTGCCTGGCACAAAGCAAGCCTTGCATCATGTAAGATGTTTCCACAATATCACCACCATTATCCTGTGCGCCAAAAGGAACGGTAGCGCCGGTTGCACCATTCATCCAGTGCGGAAAGGCTCCATGATAGCGCGTAACCTTATTAGTTAAAAAGCTTACAATCGTATCAATGCGGGTTAATGCTTCTTCTCGTGCTATAAAATTTCGCTGCACGCCTACCAGCATGGCCATAATGCCAAAGCCGCTGCCGCCAGTGGTTACAATATCCCCGGAGGAAGTGCGCTCCCTTGCCATACCTGAAACAGGATGGCCGAAATCCCAGAAATAAGCGAAGGTCTGTTGTTCTACCAGTGTTAGCAAGGCGCTGTCGGATATTTGAGGAAATTTATAGGAGGAATCCATTTGGGTAATGAACGTCAACCTCACTATATTTTTCAGGGATGAATCTGCTGCAGATTTTACGGCTGTTAACACACTGAGCGAATAGCTGGTTAATTCCGTTAGAGCAGCGGATGGTTGAATAACCAAAGCGCTGTCATTATTATCAAAGGAATAATTTATGGGTATCGTAGTGGCGCCGGAGACGAGAGCAATATTTCCCGGAACGGAGAAAATATTGATTGGAGCCGAAAAATAGATCTTGACTATTGTATTAGCGGCCGGTATATTTTGCGTATTCGCTGAGTTAATCAAAGTCCCGTTAATNNGCTTGCTGCAACAGGCTTAACAGCAGTTTGCTTTTTGCAGGAGACCAGGAAAAGGCTTATTAATACCAATCCTGAAAATCCGAATGTCTTTGTTATAGTTTTCATATTACCGGTTATTTTTTATCAGTGTATTCATTAGCAATTTCCAGGATAAGCGGCTTGTCATTTTTTTTGGCTATGATCAGGCTTGGCTTTTTGTTGATATTTATGAGTCTGATATCACGTACCTCGCCCGAATTCGCCAGGAGACCGGAATGCTGTATCATATTATTAAAATTTCCTTTTCCATCTNNCCATGGCATCATATCTTCTTTCATAAGGTATTACAACAGTAAAATTAAACGAGCCATCCGTCACTAGAAAAAATGATTTTGAAGATATATCTTTCTTACTGGAAAAAAGGATAAAAAAAGCCATTAGAAACAGATATATTTTCTTCATCAAACCATTAACTAGGATCGGTAGTAGGCAGATAATACCATGCGGAAACAGAGTACCCAGGTAAACTTGCAAATACATCGCTTGGCATATAAGTCGGCTCCTATGATAACTATGTTAGGTTGCTGAAGCCATCTTTATAATTGTTGTTTTTGAGATTTTCTTCTTGATTAGTTTTTCAGTTTTATAAGGAAGTATGTGTTTTTCACCATATGGGAGGTATAGAGCGATAGGCATCAAAGCGGCAAATAGTATTTAACGATTCTGTTACATGAATCACCCACTAGTGTCATGTCAAGATGA
>PKYU01000432.1 GCA_003132765.1 Chitinophagaceae bacterium
GGTAATTAAAATATGCCGGAGATTATCTTTAATTAAAAATGATTTTTGCTGATCTGTAATGTCAGATGCTTTCGCATTGGAAGAATCGAAAGGTTTTCCATCATACGTTACCGGGCCCATGAATCCTGATCTGCCGGGAATAGCCTGGTGAGCGCTATACAACATGAGTCCTGCTATCTGGTCAATTGACATTTTTGATGCAAGGTCTTTGGCNNCCAGTTTCCCGTTCTTATTTAGGTCTTTGAAAGAAAGCCCATCAACTGTCAGCATCTTTACGCCCGATGAAGAAGAATAACCTAATGTCGGTCCGTTAGTATTTTGTACCAATACGATTCCCGAACTGTCTGAGCTTATTACTTTCCATTTATTTTGGGAAAAAGTATTTTTCCCTGTTGACATGGCTGTCAACATATAAAAAAGTATTCCGGAACTGATAGTAACCAGGATTATTGATAAAATATTTTTTCTTTTCATCGCCGATAGTTTTATGATGTTCTTAAAATTAGACATGTTTATATAAAGGCCTTATGGTATACCAGGCCATTGCCGGGATAAATACCATTGGCACTGCAAGTCCGGGAAAGAGTTCAGGCATTTGAATTTTTAATGGAAGCGAAATAGANNGTTACGCAGGCAAAGGAAATTATTGAGAATAAGAAATTGAAAACAATTTCTCCTTTTTTGTCCATCCATTTTTTTAAAAGAAAGAAAATAATTCCTGCAGCGATACAAACCATAATATTAAGGCCTATGATAGTTCCGGTATTGAGAACCTTGGAAAAATCAACCTCTGTGGCGAAAAAATAAATGCGGTCATATATAATTCCTGCTGCCGAAGCTATTATTCCTGCTATAATACTATGAAAAAAAATTGTTTTGAACATGTTTTATTATTTAGTTACCGGAACAGAAATGTCAACTTTGAATGTGGCGGAGCCGTGTGCAGGCTCTGCGGTATTAATATTGTAATCAAGGCGATTTATATTTATACTTCCCTGAAAAACATTATTTGTAAAAGTAAATGGTATAACAATTTCCTTTTGAACTCCATGCATATCCACCGTTCCTTTGGCTTCATAGCCTGAAGTCGTTTTGGTGATGGCTGAAGAAGTAACCCTGATTACCGGGTATTTTTGAGCATCAAACCATTTTTCACTTTTTGCATGTGTATTTTTCATACCATTACCTGTATTGATAGAAGCTACATCAATAGTGGCATCGAATTTGGAACCGGCAAGATTGTTTTCATCAAACTCTATGGTTCCCTTCAATCCTGAAAATTCACCGGACGGATCGCCACCATCAAATTTTACCGAATAATTATCGGCAATCTTCCATTCCTGTGAGTGTACAAATGTGAATGCAGAAGCAATAAGTAGGATAATTGCTGCAGCAGGATAGATAATTCTTTTCATTTTCATTGGTTTTAAATTATTAATTATTTGAAAAGGCGAAATTATTTTTCATAGCAATGCCATTTTTAAAAATGCGACGAAATTAGATTATTCTGCTACAAAAGGAAATATTGATGCAATATTTTTGAATTTGAATCAAAATTATTATCTGGAAAACGATTCATCTAAATAATTTCTTTGAAGAAAAAGATGAATGAACAGGATGTTCTTTGTCTCCTTTTTGGAATTGTATGTAAGCAAGGATAATTCCTAAAAATTATATTACGGGAAAGCGATGCAGGAATGTGAAATTTCAGTTTGTCGCTACAATTACTTGTTTCGTCGCAGCATTTACAATTCACTTCAAAATATATCAGAGTTATTCTTACTTTGGTGGTATGGAAAAACCGTGGTATTCAAAAAAATGGATTGTAATATTGATTCATGCCGCAGCATGGATATTGTTATTCTCACTACCAGCCCTTCTAAGTCCTTCACATAATCCAAATGAAAAACCGGCAACGGTAGTAACCGGAACGATGAATTTAATTGTTCCACGTATCAGTGATGCGATTTTAATATTTTTTTTTTATTTGAATGCTGTCATATTAATTCCACGATTATTTTATAATAAAAAGTACATCGTTTATATTTCTTTGATAATGGTTTTCTTTGCCATGTATGTTTCCCTAATGTGGTTTCTATGGGTGAACTTAACAATACTGGGAAAAGGTTTTACTTTTGACAGACACCTTTTTTTCAGCACATTTATATTTTTATTTATCCTGGCGTGCAGCATTGCCTATAAAACCATAAGTGATAAAGTAATCAGTGACCGGCTGGCTTCACAAAAGGAAACGGAGAATCTTAAAACAGAATTGTCGCTGCTTCGGTCACAGGTAAGCCCTCATTTTATGTTCAATGTGTTGAATAATATGGTGGCACTGGCCCGCAAGCAATCTGACCAGCTGGAACCTTCGCTGATAAAACTTTCTTCTTTAATGCGCTATATGCTGTATGAAACGGATGAAGAAAAAGTTTCTCTTGAAAAAGAGACGGATTATTTGCAGAGCTATATTGATTTGCAACAGCAAAGATTCGGTAAAAAAGTGTTGATCAATGTAAAGATGTGCAAGGCTGATAAGGTTTATTATATAGAACCTATGCTTCTGATACCTTTTGTGGAAAATGCATTTAAGCATGGAACAGGCATGATTGAAAATGCCCATATTGACATTGAGTTGAAAGCTGAAAATAATATGCTGAATTTTACCGTAAGCAATCAATATGATCCTTCTTCGATTGAGATAAAGGATAAAGCCAGCGGAATCGGTTTGACCAATGTACGACGGAGGCTGCAATTGCTGCATCCCGCCAAACATACACTTAGTATAACAAAAGATAACAGCCTATTTACAGTTTCTTTACAAATAAATCTTGCTTGATGATACGCTGCATGGCGATAGATGATGAACCATTAGCATTGGAATTGCTGGAAGATAATATCAGTAAAATTCCTTTTCTGAAGCTTGTGGCCGCCTGCGACAATCCAATGGAAGCTATGAAAATTATGCAGCGGGAAACTATTGAACTTATTTTCCTGGATATACAAATGCCTGGCCTTACCGGCTTACAGTTTATTGAAACCATGACGGTGAAGCCTATGATCATTTTAATAACAGCTTATGAAAAATATGCATTGGAAGGTTTTAACCTCGATGTAATCGATTACCTCGTAAAGCCTGTGCCACTGGATCGGTTTGTGAAGGCATGTGCCAAGGCACAGCAATTATTTGAACTGAAGGAAAACCAAAAAAATAAAAGCGCTGGTGCGGCACCAGGCTATTTCTTTGTAAATGTTGATTATAGCCTCGTCAAGGTAAATCTGAATGATATCATTTATGTGGAAGGACTGAAGGATTATATCAAAATACACATAAAGAGCAACCAACATCCCATAGTGACCCGCATGCCCATGAAAACTATTGAAGAACAATTGCCATCCAATTCATTTATCAGGATTCATAAATCTTACATAGTCTCTGTCTCATTTATTACGGCCATTCGTAAGTCAAGTGTTTTTATTGATAAAACAGAACTCCCCGTGAGCGATACTTACCGCGATGCGGTTACTGCAATTACCGGAAAATTATGAGCCATTTTACCGGCAAAAGAAGCCTTTTTTAACGTATTTCCCCGTTTCGTCGCAACATTTTCGCCTCTTATCTCATTTGCTGAAAATTAGATTTACAGGCAAGTAATTTTATGTTTCAAACAAAGGATCATGAAAAAAATACTATTACTAATTGTTGTTATCATATCAGCAACAAACATCTTTGCTCAAATGCCCCAAGGCATGCAAGGCGCGCCAAAAAATATAGGCCACATATATGGTAAATTAACTGATCCCGATGGGAAACCAATCAGCGGAGCTTCAGTGATATTAATGCAGCAAAAAACAGATTCAGNNAAACAATGGCGATTTCGATTTTAGCCAGTTACCTGTAACTGCAAAGTTGCAACTCAACATAAGCAGCACAGGATATGCAGCGCTGCAGCAGGATGTTTCATTTATGCCTAAAAAGGCTCCTGGTAGTGCTCCTACAGCATCGGGTGCAATTTCATTTGAGAAAGAACTGGGAAATTTAAAAATGACAGTTGACACAAAAATATTAAGCACTATCACGATCCAAGCGCCTGCTCCCTCACTAAAGCTTGATATTGATAAGAAGGTTTTTAACGTAGAAAAAAATATTGTGAGCGCCGGGGGTACTGCGTTAGATGTAATGAGAAATGTTCCTTCCGTGCAGGTGGATATTGATGGTAATGTAAAATTAAGGAATGCCTCTCCGCAGTTATATATTGACGGAAGACCAACGACCCTTACACTGGATCAAATTCCGGCAGATGCCATTCAAAGTGTAGAAGTGATAACCAATCCTTCTGCGAAATATGACGCATCAGGTGGAGGAGGCGGTATTTTAAACCTCGTGATGAATNNTTCAGCAGGAACCGACAGCAGGGGAGGGATAAACGCAGGAGCCAGCTTTAATGTTCGTCAAAATAAAATAAACTTTACTGCATCCGGCAGGATGAACCAGATGAAAGGCCTGACAACAGGTACCACCGATCGTTTGAGCCTGGGAGATACTATGACCCATGTATTTCAGAATGATATTAATAAAAACAATGGCGCATTCCTGTTTGGAAAACTAGGGCTGGATTATTATGTTACCAACAGGGCAACTATCTCCCTGGGTTATATAAAAGNNTACTACAGATAGTCTTCTTACCGGGGGCGTGAAAAGCGCTTATAGTCACCGCTATACCACAGGAACCAGGTCATTTAATGCGAATGGCGCAACATTTGGGTATGTTTATAATTTTCCTAAAGCGGGTGAACAGTTGACTGCAGATGGTAATTATTTCTCAGGGAAGAACACGGGTAATTCATTATACACAACCAATTACCTTGACGGGAATTCTATTACCGGCAATTCGTTACAGCAGGTGATGAGCAGCGGTGCTATTAAATTTCTTACCGTTCAGACAGATTATGCGCTGCCTTTTGGAAAAAATAATCAATCTAAGTTGGAAACAGGGTTAAGAATGCAGNNGAACCAGTAACTATACCAGCAATGATAATGTATATGCTGCCTATGTTAGTGTAAAGAGTACTATTAAGGATTTTGGATACCAGGTGGGTGTTAGGGCTGAGAGTTCCAATTACAAAGGTGAATTGACAAATACCGGTCAGGACTTCAGTAACAACTATCCAGTAAGTTTGTTTCCTTCCTTATTTCTGAGCCAGAAATTACAAAACAAACAGGAATTACAGTTCAGCTATACCCGCAGGATCAACAGGCCTAATTTCTTTCAGCTAATTCCCTATACAGATTATACCGATAGCCTGAATATCACCCGGGGTAATCCGAACCTTGTTCCCGAATTTACCAGTTCCTTTGAAATGAGCTATAGCAAAACTTTTAAAGGAGGTAATAGTCTGTTAAGTTCCATTTATTACAAATATACCACCAACCTGATCACCCGCTACCTTACCCAGGGCATCAATCCATTCACCGGTAATGAAGATATTATTAACTCATACATCAATGCCAATTCAAGCTATTCTTATGGAGCTGAGGTAACCTCAATAAATAAACTAACCAATTGGTGGGATATGACGACTAATATAAATGTTTACAATTCAAAGATCAATACCGATAATATTCCCGGAAGCACAGAACAGCCAGCTATCTTAAGCTGGTTCGGAAAATTGAACAGTAATTTTAAATTGCCGGGATCGATCACCATACAGTTATCTGCAGATTACCAAAGCAAAACAAATTTGCCTATTAATAACAACCAGGGCGGTCCCGGTGGCGGCGGGCCATTCGGTCAGGCGCAGAGTTCTTCTCAAGGATACATGCGTTCTAAATGGGGAGCTGATGTTGCTGTCAAAAAAACCTTCCTTAAAAATAATGCGGCCTCTGTGAGCTTAAGTTTCAACGATATATTCAGGACACGCATCCAGGACCAATATTCCACCAGCCAATATTTTATCCAGAATTATTCAAGGCTGAACAACCCGCAAACGTTGCGGCTCAACTTTACTTATAATTTTGGGAAATTGGATGTGTCTTTATTCAAAAGGCAAAATACAAAGAACACCGCTACACAGGATGCTATGCAGATGGCGCAATAAAGTGTATTGAGATAAAAACCTACTGAAATAAGTATTAGTATGAAGGATAATTTCATGGCGAAATTATCCTTTTTTAGTTCTGGAAAGTCCATTGTAATCGATAGATATTTTGCAACTAAAAGAAGTTTAGGATTAGGTATTTTAAGATCAAATCCCTATACGTATTGAGTTACTCCGTATTTACTTTTTTTGCCTTGATACAAAAAAGTAACAAAAAAAATCAAGGCTTTATAAAAAAAGCTAAAAATTTGAATGATTGTCTAAAATGAAATTAGTCCAAACAATAGTACATATCCCAGCTATAGTGCGACTTACCAGCAATGTGCAATCCCAGGCTTTTTCAGCATCAATTTCATTTCTTAACGAAATACATTCAAATTTTCTTAACGCTTTTTTTATAAGGCCGCAACCAAATTCTCATTCAGCTTTATTTTATTATCATTCTACCTTATCCTATAGAAGGATTAATAATGATTGCTTAAAATAAACTATCAGAACAGCCTTTCCTGTGGTGGCCTTATACCCTGTAATCGGATATAAATTGTTGTTTGCCCGCGGTGGTGCGTCTGGTGTTCAAATGCTTTTAATATTATTGCAAACCTCGTTTCTTCCATTCCGAATATTTTCTTTTTATCTCCCCATTTATTTACATCGGTATTTTTTAAAGCATCAATGCAATAATCGTAGCTTGTAGTTACATAATACATTACAGAATCTTTGCTTTGTGCGGTGGCGCTATGCTCGAGGTCTTCTTTAAGAAAAGAAGGCGGGGTCTGGTCAGTTCCGGTTGACATAAAAAACAAATTGGCCTGTGCCAGGTGCAGCATTTGCTGACTAAAGCTGCGGATGCTGTCTACTGCTTTAAAGGAGTATTTGTCTGCAGACATTGTATTGAGGTATTCAATCGTATATGCTTTTGCCCGTTGCCATTCTTTCACAAGTTGTTGCCTAATGTCTTCGGAAGTTAAAGATTGTGCTTTGGCAGTAAATGATGAGACGAAAAGTAAAATTGGCAAGCATAAAACCAATTTTGTAATTATATTTTTCATATCAATATGTTTTAGGATAACAAAGTAATGAAAAATATCTGTNNCATGAGAATTTAGATGAACATTTTAATCCAGGTGCCCCTTCTGCCATTAGGAAAAAAAGAAAGTCGTACCATCAGTAAGTGGCCAGTTTTGGATAAAAATTTATTTAGCCTGTTCATTAATTGAAATCCGTGATATTTTTAATCAATTTTTTGACATTGTAAGNNTATGATTCAAACTGCTCATTCAGAATATGGCAAACTGCGCTCGCTATTTTTAAAAAGGCCACGCGATGCGTTTATCAATGAAGACCATCTCGAAAAAGAATGGCAACTATTAAATTATACCGGCAAACCTGATTTTGAAAAAGCTGTTTCAGAATATTCAAAATTTGAATGTCTATTGAAAGAGACAGGGGTATCGTTTCTTTATTTACCGCAAAGTGATAGGGTGAATATGGATTCCATTTATTGCCGCGATGCAGCCATTGCCACAAATAAAGGAATGATCATTTGTAATATGGGCAAAGCTGCCCGCAACAATGAACCGGAAGTAGAAGAAAAGGTATTTATCGAAAACCATATTCCTGTACTTGGCTCCATCA
>PKYU01000417.1 GCA_003132765.1 Chitinophagaceae bacterium
GGCTGTTTCGCCAATCCATTTGCCTGTTTTCAGCGCAGCAGGAATACCTTCTTTAAGAATGATTTCATTAGCCCAGGCGGGAAAAAAATCTGATATTATTCCTTGCGACAGATCTTCCTTCTCGCCAATTCCCAATGCTATACGACCTGCTTTATTAAGAAAAACAATTCGTTGATCAGGGGTAGCTATGCCTACAAAATCGGAAGTAGCTTCAAGGATAGAAGAATGCCGGAGCATTTCTTCTTCCGATTTTTTGCGTTCGGTGATGTCCTGCGCCGTTCCTCTTATAGAGTGGGGTTTGTTTTGAGCGTCACATATCAGCTCACCACGACCACTAATGATACGGATGGCACCATCGGGCAGAATAATCCGGAATTCTAATTCGCCGGATTTTTTTCCTGTAATACAGGCATAGATCCAATTCTGCATTAGGAGCCGGTCATCAGGGTGTATAAGATTAATAAGAGATTCAACAGTAGGTGTAAAACTATCCATTGACACTCCATGTATTTTATACATTTCTTTTGACCATACTATTTGCCCAGGTATTTCATTTGTCTCTGAAATATTTAAGAACCAACTGCCAATATGTGCTATCCTTTGAGCTTCGGTAAGGTCAAACTTGCTTTTCTTTAAATCCTGTTCAGTCTTTTTTCGTTCTGTTATATCACTGACAAGAGATTGCGTACCCATGATAATTCCATTTTCAATAATGGGGTTAACACGAACCTGCAGCCAGATCCTTTTACCGTCCTTTCTCAGCCCATCGTATTCGAAAATATCAGGCACTTTTTCTCCGGCCATCCTGCGGTTGTGCCTGTCGCGAAGCTGTTGACGGTATTCCGGCGCAACATAATCTTCCAGCACGAAGTTATTGATATCATTTTCCGTTAAACCATAGATTTCCAAAAATGCTTTATTGGCAAATGTTAATTTACCCGATATATCATCAACTATAAAACCTTCATTCATATTATCAAGAAGGCTTTTGTAGCGCTGTTGGCTTTTCAATAATAATGCTTCCGCTTTTTTGCATTCGGTAATATCACCCATAAAAACAAAAAGCTTTTCCTTTTCGTCTTCTAAAAAATTACAACTTGCTTCGATATCAATGATTCTGCCATCTTTGCGTTTATGCCTGGTTTCGAAGGAAGCAAAACCAGTTTTCATTATGTACTGAATCCAGTTTTTAATTACTTCTTCTGTATCTATTACGTCAATATTTTTCACACTCATCTTAAGTAGTTCATCCCGGCTGTAGCCTATCATCTTACAATAAGAATCATTTGTATCTAAAATTTTGCCTTCTAAATTTACCAAATAAAACCCCTCAATCGTTGTGTTAAGAATTGTTTTGTATTTCTCTTCTGCTTTTTTTCGTTCAGTGATGTCTATCAACACTCCTTCAATGATTTCTTCGCCGGTTATGTTATCTTTTTGCAAAGAACAATTTTCAATCATATATACCGGATGGCCCTTTTTATTTTTCAGCTTTATTTCATGGTTCTCCAGTTTGCCTTTATCCTGTAAAAGGTTCAGCACATCATCCCAGTCTTTATCAGCGAAATAAAAAAGTTTTGCATTTTTCCCCAGCAATTCTTTTTGAGAATCATAACCCAGCATTTTCACAAAAATATTATTGCAAGCCAGTATTTTTCCTGAGGGTGTGGTTTGGTAAACACCGGCCGGGCTCAGCTCAAACAGCGAACGATATTTTTTTTTGATTTGTATTATTTTTTGTTCCGCTCCCCACTTTTCTTTCACAGTTTTTTTTTTCAAAGCCTTTGTCATGTTGTATTCAATCTTGATTATTATCTGTTAAACTAATTTCCATAAAAAATGGAATGCATAATATCTTCAGATTTCTTTTACCGGCAGCTTTACAATACTTATCCAGAAATCCTCTATTTTCTTTACCACTTCCAAAAACCTGTCTATGTCAACAGGCTTGTTAATATAACAGTTGACATGATTGTCATAAGCAAACTTTATTTCCTTTTCTGATGAGGAAGTGGTGAGCATGATTATCGGAATAGCTTTAAGCCGTTCATCATTTTTCATTGCTACCAGCACTTGCATACCACTCACCCTCGGCATATTGATATCCAGCAGCACGAGGTCGGGTAGTTCGGCTTGCTGGTAATTGCCTTTGCGGTTCAAAAAGTCCAGCGCTTCATCCCCATCCCTGGATATCGACACCTGGTTAACTAATTTTGAATCATGCAGGGCTTCTTGTGCCAGCACAATATCGCCTTCATTATCTTCCACTAAAAGAATGTGTATGTTTTTTGACATAATATTTATTTTATTTTTTTTTGCCGCTAAGGCGCTAAGACACTAAGTTTTCCCTTTGCGTTTCTTTGTTTCTTCGTGTCTTTGTGGCTCTGCATTTTTTTCTTTGTGCTTCTTTGTGCCTTTGAGACTTCGTGGTTCTGTACTTTTTTTTGCCACTAAGACACAAAGGCGCTAAGTTTTTGTGTTAATAAATCTTTTTATTCCATTTTTTATCAGAGGTACATTAAAGTTTATCAAAAATCCTAATTGTTTCCCTGTTAATTTCAAATGACTTAGAATCTGTGCTTCCCAAACAGGATTAACGGTTTCAATTGCTTTTACTTGTACTATTACTTCTCAGCGCCAACTAACAAATCCAATCCTAATGTGACGACAATTTAATTATGAAACGTAGTGTTTAGACAGTTTTGCATCCGCGTCCTGTCTGGTAAACTTCCATTCTATATTACGTCGCTCTTTATTTCTTTCCTTTGACCAAATTGCGACATTTGACTCTAATGTTTCTTTACAATCAATTCTGCCACCGGTACATTGCTTATCCTTTATATTAATTTCAATTTCAGCCATGTTTAACCAACTGCCATGCTTGAGTGTATAAATGAATTTAATTTTTTTCAGCAGCCTGGTTGCTTTTCTTTTTCCAAACGTCTCAATAAGAGATCCTTCAAAGTGGGTATTGAGATTACCAAGTACTAATTGAATGTACAGTGCTCTTCGAAAGTGCTTCTCAACTAAATCTTCAATAAAGTAAGCAAAATCTTCCTTAGTTCTTTTGTCTGTTACTTTTACAATTCTTCTCCCTGCCTTCGGAACTACTGCGACAAATATATTGCAAGTTCCTTTGCGTTTATATTCATAATCAACCTTTTCAGGTTTACCCGGAGCAGCTTTAATTGGCTGCCGACTATCTTCAAGTAACTGTTTGCTCTTTTCATCCATGCAAACCATCGGCTGGAGTGGATCATGCGCCTGATTGTATAAGTGCAATAAGCGATACATTCTTGTCCGATACTCTTCTGTTATCTCCTCAATGCACCACATTCGCTTTAACCAAGGCTTACATTCATTTTTTTTAAAGCCAGTCTTACCGATTCCCGGTTTATCGTTTCAAAACCTTGCTTATTTTTCAACTCTGATGTTAGCAAACGCACCGTCCACCGCCTTCTTCCCGCGGGGCACGGGCCGCAAGCTAATGCCGCTAATTCTGCGTGATGATCAGCGACATATTTTGGAGGCTGCCCAGATCGGGCATCTTCTTCAAGAGCATCCTTAACCCCGTGTTCTAAATATCTCTTTTTTGTTCGCCATATTGTAATCCTATCGACATTTAAAAAATCCTCTATATCCATGGTCTTTTTCCCTTTATGCAATAACAGAAGAATATTTGCACGGTTATATTCCCGTAAACTTCGACTACTATTCTTGTAGGATTCAAGATACATTAGCTCCGATTTTTTTAATTTAATAAGAGTTGATTTCATTTGTATTAATTTATAATACAAATTTAATGTTTATAAATTAAATTGTCAATACACTAGTCCTTCTTTCATAACTATCCGAAAGTCAAGAAAATGAAAATAGCGAAAAAAGTCAAAAATTTGTGGTGACCAAACTACAAATAGTATGAGCCTTTTTCGCCGCACCAAAAATAATGACAAACCGGTAATTCGCCAGATAATTGATTTGATACCCCGCTATCTGCTGACTCAATCTATCAAAAAATATCAAAGTGATAAATATTGTCACAAATACAAAACATACGATCAACTGGTAGCGTTTTTGTTCGGACAGCTTTGTAAATGCAGCACCTTAGAGGATATTTCTGTTGGTTTAAGTGTATCCAAAACCTTCATTAAAGACATGGGACTCCTTCAAAGCCCTGCCAAAAGCACCATGAGCGACGGCAACAAAAAACGTGACCGGCGGGTGTTTGAGCATCTTTATAATTCATTGCTTACCCATTACCGACGCAGTTTGCATAAATATTCAAACCAACAAGTCATCCAGGAGGTTGAAGACAAAACCATTCAGATCCGTGATAGTAGTACGATTAGCTTATGTTTGAGCCTTTTTGACTGGGCAAAGTTTCGGACAGCAAAGGGAGGTATTAAAATCCACAGTCAATGGGACGAAGCTTTAATGCTGCCCGATTTTGTGTGCATTTCAGAAGCTCAGGTACATGACAGCAAAGGCTTTGACCAGGTGGTTTTTCCAAAAGATACCATTATCATTGAAGATAAAGGGTATTGGGATTTTGACGTAATCAAGGCCCGCATCCAGGCAAAAAATACTTTTGTCACCCCTGTCAAGGATAATACAGTTTATGAAGTTGTTGAAGAATTAGCATTGCCTGATCATGAAGATGAGCATATCATTAAAGATGAACTCATTTATCTAACCGGTAAAAAAGCAAAGGACAATGCACTATCCCAAATACTTCTTCGGCGTGTAGTGGTTTATGATGATCAAAAAGATATGTTACTGGAAATTACTACTAATAATATGACCTGGAAAGCTTCTACCATAGCGGCTTTATATAAACGCAGATGGGATATTGAAATATTTTTTTATGGAAAGTAAAAG
>PKYU01000512.1 GCA_003132765.1 Chitinophagaceae bacterium
GATGAGTGGTGAACTTTATGCGAAGCCCATAAAAATCTTAATTTATGACTGAAGCGATGAAACCAGTAATAAGAAAGATCATCACAAAAAAAACAGATCACCCAGGCCCACCAGCAATTAATTGGTAGAGTGAAAAACCGGAATTGGTAAATTAAAAAGTATAAGAATAAAACAATTCCTTTGGTTAGTGCAGAAAACGGAATGTGGCCTAAAGCCATAAAGAAGCTGGAAAACATATCCTTATTGTCTTCCCTTTTCTCCTTCATCATAAAAATAGCTTCTACACCTATAAGTAATAAGAGAACAGGTACAAAGTGGTAGAATATGTCTGGATCTAAATGCATGGTTAAGGTTTTAATAATTGTTCCTTATTTCAAACCTACAATCATGATAAGCCGATTACAAATTGATAAATGATGCCCTATTCATTTAATTATTAAATCCCCATAGAAGAGATCATATTTCTACTGCCGCTACCATAATTATTAATAATAAAATAGCTTTATTAGATTTTTTTTGTACTTTTTACTAAACCTTCTGCTCCACTTGTCATATTTGCCTAAAAAGATTTTATGAATTCAACAGGTGCTCAACAGGTATTTTTTAATCACATAAAAGGTTTATTGCCTCCTCATGTTTCATTTGTTGATGAAATAGCAGAAGTTTTAAATATAAGTAATGACAGTGCATACCGGCGTATAAGAGGAGAAAAACCAATAGCATTAGAAGAAATAAAACTCCTTTGTAATAAGTATAAAATCTCTCTTGATCAACTATTACATCTTGATTCTGATTCAGTAATTTTTTCAGGGAAAAGGGCCGATCCTGAGAATTTTAATTTTGAATTATACCTTGAAGATTTCCTCCTGCAACATCAAATGATTAATTCCTTTGAACAAAGGGAATTATTAATTCTACCCAAAGATGTTCCCGTTTATCATTATTATAATTTTCCGGAACTGGCTGCATTCAAATATTTCTTCTGGATGAAGACTATCTTGAATTATCCAGATTATAATAAGACAAAATTTGATGTTTCTCTTATAACTGAACACTTAATAAAAACCGGGGAAAAAATTCTTTCTGCTTACAATAAAATTCCTTCAACAGAGATATGGAATGTAGAAAATATAAATACTACTTTAAGACAAATTGAATATTATATTGATTCAAATGTTTTTAATTCTTCAAAGGATATTGTAAAAATTTATGAATGCCTGCAGCAGTCTATGGATCATGTAGAATTTCAGGCAGAAGCCGGTTACAAAATTAATCAACCAGGCCATGGCCAGCGGGAAGGCGCTCCTTTCAACCTATATTTCAATGATTTTATTTTAGGAGATAATATTTATATGCCTATTTTAAATGGGAAAAAGATGGCATTTATTTCCCATAACTTTTTAAATTATATGAACACAAAAGATGAAGGATTTGCTGAATACACCTATAATCATTTTCAAAATATTCTTCAAAAATCTACTTTGATAAGTGTGGTTGGAGAGAAAGACAGGCGCAGATTTTTTAACAGGGTAAGAGATAATATTAATTCAAGAAAATCTGCAGTCCTGAATTATTAATTTAAACAAAAAAAATTCTGAAAAATATTCTGCCTGAACGAAAAATTCTCCTTTTTTGGCTCATGAATGACCTTGTTTACAATTTTATGAAGGACTTACTTAAATTAAGAAACTTTGTCTGGAAGAAATATGAATTTTTGATTGTTTTATGGTTTAATTGTTGTTGATTGCATTTAATAAATGTAAAAATTTTGATGCAACAATTGAAACTTATTGAATGTTCCCGTGATGCCATGCAAGGATGGAAAAGCTTCATCCCAACCGAAAAGAAAGTTGCCTATATAAATCAGTTATTAAAAGTGGGTTTCGATACGATTGATGTTGGAAGTTTTGTTTCACAAAAGGCTATTCCTCAAATGGCAGATACAAAGGAAGTTATCCCCCAATTGTCCATGGTAAATACAAAAACCAAATTATTGGCTATTGTTGCAAATGATAGGGGCGCAGTGGAGGCTACTGAATTTGATGCCATCACCTATCTCGGATTTCCATTTTCTATATCACCCACTTTTCAAATGAGAAATACCAATAGCACTATTGAGCAATCATTAGAAACAGTAAAAAAAATCAAAAACATTTGTGATAAACATAATAAGCTTCCGGTAGTTTATATTTCCATGGCATTTGGCAATCCTTATAAAGATTACTATAATGAAGAAATTGTTTTGGAATGGGTTGATAAATTAGCGGGAGAGGGGATAGAGATCATATCATTGGCTGATACAGTTGGGATTGCTCATCCGGCGCAGGTTGCTTCAATAACTGGCAAGGTCATCAAAATGTTTCCACAAATTGAAACTGGGGTTCATCTTCATTCCACAAACAAAAACTGGAAAGAAAAAATTGATGCTGCTTTGAAGGAAGGTTGTATGCGTTTTGACGGAGCTTTGAAAGGAATAGGAGGATGTCCCATGGCTAATGATGAATTGGTTGGAAATATGGATACAGAATTGCTTATTCCCTTCTTCAAAGAATCAGGTTATTGTGAAGAAATAGACATTGCTGCTCTTGAAAAATGCTCAAGCATGGCCACTGAAATATTTGCTTAGAAACAGGTTCCCGAAATACAATACCATAGACTATGGAATTCATTTTACCCTTCACGGTTACAGAATCGCCCGCTAAAATTTCTTATGGTGAAAAAATTGTTTTTATCGGTTCCTGCTTTAGTGAAGAAATTGGGGGAAAATTGAAGGATCTGAAATTTGACATCTTGCAAAATCCCCATGGAATTGTTTATGATCCATTGAGTATAGTTTACACGCTTGATTCCTGCATTGAAAATAAAAAATATACTGAGGAAGATATTATCCAGTTAAATGAATTATGGCATAGCTGGCATCATCATTCTTCATTCTCAGGAACAAAAAAACAATCTGTAATAGATGCCATATACGATTCACAAATTCGTGCCCATAATTTTCTAA
>PKYU01000287.1 GCA_003132765.1 Chitinophagaceae bacterium
CACTACTGGCGCACGCTCCCATTGCCAAAACCCAACGCGGCTCAGCCATCTGAAGATAAACCTGCCTCACGATGGGAGCCATTTTTTTTGCTATAGTACCCATGACCATTAACAGATCACATTGCCTGGGCGAAAAACTTACTCTTTCGGAACCAAACCTGGCAAGGTCGTAATGAGAGGCCATAAGCGCCATAAACTCAATTCCGCAACAACTGGTTGCAAAAGGTAATGGCCAGATAGAACTTTTTCTTGCCAGCCCCACTACATCACTCAGCTTGGTAGCAAAAAAGCCTTCTCCCGCATAGCCATCCGGCTCTTCTGCCATTGCAATTGATGACTCAACTTTCTTATTGGTAATATTATATTGAACCGGACGAGCCATAATTTCAATTTTTATTTTTCTAAAAAAGTGACTGACTTAAACCACTAATAAAACAAACTTTTCCCGGTGCTTGTTCACTCATATATCATTCTTCCCAATTCAAAGCGCCTTTTTTTATTATGTAAATAAATCCACATAAGAAAAAGGCAACAAACATAATAATTGCTAAAAATCCATGCCATCCTAACTCCCGAAAATTAACTGCATAAGGATAGAAAAAAATAACTTCAACATCGAACAATACAAATAGGATTGCTACCAGAAAATATTTGATGGCCATCGGACGCCTGGCATTTCCATAACCTTCAATACCACTTTCAAAATTTTGAAGTTTTTCGTCTGAATCCCGCTTCGGGCCAAAAATATGCGTGAGCAAAATAATACCTCCTACTAAAACGATTGGAAAGACGAGTTGAATGCCTATGGGAAGATAACCTAATGTACTGTCGCCGGATTGCGCAACCTGCAAAAAGAATGAATGTATCAATCTAAAAATTATTACGTGCGAAAGTACAACAGCCCATCCGATTTTCAATAATTCTAGGATCTTGTTTCGATAAAATGGACGGGAAAGATCAGGNNAAAAACCCCACTTTGAAAGCGGGGCATTTAAGAAATATAATTTATCCTATTTTTTTTCCTGCGGTGTATTGTCTTTCGATGATTTAGACGCTGGCTTGGCTCTCAATGCCTTATCATTTGCCAATGCCTGCGCATCTGCAGGATCCAATGCAAGAATTTTTGAATTCCATTCAATTGCAGAAGGAGCATTGTGTTGAATATTGTATGAATAGGCAACCATATACCTGTAAGCGGTCGTTTCGTATGCTTTAATGGTTGCGGTCTTTTCCTGGGATGAATCTGCAAGTTCAATCACTTTTTGGTAAAATGGTTTTGCCAAACCCAATGTACCTGCAGTATCAATACCTTCATTAGCGCGGGCCCTCATATAGGCACCAAAAATATCATCCGGGTATTTTTGCATGTATAACCCAAATACCGAATCTGCGCCCTGGTAATTTCCAGCGCGGTAATCATCATACCCTGCATAATACAAATCCACCTTACCATAATCTTTTTTAAGGTACAAAGCTTTTGTATACCATTTTGCGGCGTCCCCATATCTTTGAGAAGCTACAAGGCTTTCCGCTGTAGCGNNTGTAGATTTAATTATGTCCAGTTTATCTGACATAGCAGTATCCAGGGCTATTCCCTTATCAATATAGGTAGTTGCGAGGGTATCATTACGTGCTGAATCTGCTGCGTCTTTAGCAGGATATTTCAAAAGAATTCTTCCATAGGTAGCATAATCGTTAGGTCCTATTTTATCAGGATTAGCTATGGCAAAAAACTGTTCAAAATTGGCCTTTGCATTTATTGAATCCCCCATCTTGTCGTAGGCATAGGCCTTTATTCCATATAAATTAGGATAAGGATTCTTACTGTCCTTGGCAATACAATCATTCGCCTTGGCTATAGCGTCATTATACAATTTTGAAGCATAAAGTATCGAAGCTAAATAATAGCAGTTTTTAGGTTCAGGATCAGCAACTGCAATATATTTATCCAGATACTCCCTTGACTTATTTACATCCCGCTGATAATAGTACTGATATAACCAATAATATACCGGTGCAAAATTTGGATCTGCATCAATGGCCGCATTATAATACCTCATATAAAGTGGCTCCTGGCCATAACCCTGTGTTTCATAAATTCTTCCAATCATAAAATCTGCTCTTGCACATTTGGGATCTATTGCTAATGCAGTCTGGTAGGCTATTGTGGCATTAGCGCCATCAATCAATCTCCTATAGGCATCACCCAGCAAAATCTGAATATCAACATTTTTTTTATCCTTATCAGCTGCCTGGTTAAGTTTATCGATTGCATAAACCATATCTCCGCCCTTAACGCCTATGTTTGCCCTGCCAACGGCAGTAAGAATTGGAGCAACATCCTTTTTCTTCGGAATGCTAATAGCCGTTTCGAACTTGTTACGGGCGTCCTCTTTTCTACCTTCCATCAGGTCAATTTCACCCATACCCACAATCAACAAAGGGGCATTAGGATTTGCCTGTAATGTCTTTTGATATAATGCTTTCGCCGCTGCAGTGTCGGTATTATCTTCATTTTCAAGATAGGTTTGTCCGAGCCAATACACGGCTTCTACATCATTAGGATTTGCAGCAACAAGTTTGCTGAACACATTCTGCGCACTTATGTACTTTTCATAGTTTAAAAACTTTTTGCCATCATCAATTGATTGGGCAATGAGAACATTTCCAAAAACAATAAAAGAAATGAGCAGGAAGATTTGTTTCATTTTTCGCATTTTTCTAAGTTTAAATGTATAACTTTTTTTTTCAATTTGTAGTTGCAGGCCTAATGGTAAAGTTCATTCTTGCCGGCCATAAGTATGATCTTCTGAATATAAGCTGACCCCTTTCGTATTGCATAAAATTTGCAAATCCTCCCCCTAGTCCATCATAATTTTCTTTCAATATATAATACAAACCGCGAACCAGGGGATATCGCTTCAAAGCTATGTTTACCTGATACGGTTTTATATAAGAGTCATCCGGGCAATTGCATTTTAGTGAAGCAATCCTGACTTTTTTCAAAAAACTAAGTTGAGAAGTATCTTCAGGATTACCTATCCAGCTAACTCCCACAAAGCCCAGAACACCTGTGTGCTCTGCAACATAATTAATAACACCTAAAGTGTTTTTTTCTGCAAAGACTTTTTTTGGATCGAACGGCTTCCCTTCCAAAATTGAATCTATCGCGTAACGAATAGTGCTTGTTTCCGATAACCCATCAAAAATAGCTTTTTGCTTGTCGCCGGTTGAACCATCCAGAATTCCGCGAATTTTATCAATCGAAAACAAGGAATCAGGATCATCATTATTCACAATAACAGCAACGGCATCATAAGCTATTTTAGCAAAAGAAGGATAATAGGTGAAGCTATCCTTATAAAACTTTTCTTCCGCATCAGTAAGCCCCCTCGTTACG
>PKYU01000019.1 GCA_003132765.1 Chitinophagaceae bacterium
GATCAACCTTAGCCTCTACAAGCGCAGAGGCAAGCTTCTGAATCGAGTCAGAAGTGCTCCGCTTGGTTAATTCGTATGCGATTTATTTTATATGGTATGCCTTTAATTGCAATCCAATAAATTTTTTACATAAGAATATTTCATTCGAATCAAGAGCCTTAAATCAAATCGCTTAAATTATATCTTATCAATTCAATAGCACTAAGTATTTGAATTAGCGGGCTTAAATTTAACGAGAGTAACTTCGTATCATTTGCCTAATTTCTTTTTAAGTATTTCATATTGTTCTCTATGTTTGTCTGGATTGTTGTCTTTGAGCTTATTAAGATTTTGCAATTTCCAGTTAATTGATGGGAAACGCTCAAAATCATAGATACTCCAATCTGGCGTTGCATTTTTGATGCTTAACAGAAATTCTTTATCCCTATCAGTCAAATTCTCATGAACCGTTTCGACGAGTTTTTCTCTGGTTTGTTCGTATTCTTCATAGCTGAATACTTCATCAATCATTCCTGAAAATTGATTTTCAAGCGCCGAATGTTGATCTTGAAAATTTGGAGTAATGACTTCATTGATTGGTCTGTCACTACAAAGCAGACATAATAAAAAGCCCTCTTTTATTTCTTCGGTAAATCCCTCCGTTTCTAATAGGTATTTAAAAATTAATAAGTAGCAAAAAGGTTGTGTCGTGTAATTAAGTAATTACGTAATTACTTAATGTAAAGTGCAAGCTAACTCCAATTCGATGGCAACGTCTACTTCATTATAAAATGTTATTATTGACAAATGTCTTCACGCTTTTATTTTGACACTTCCGTTTTCGGAGGAGTTTTCGATTCGGAATTTGAAGAGGAAACTCTTTTGCTTTTTGAAAAAGTTAAAGTTGGGAATATAATATGTGTTTTTTCAGACTTGACTGAGAAAGAATTGGAGAATGCACCTATAAATGTTCGTAATTTCTTTCAACAGTTGGACATCAATTACCTTGAGCGGATTGAGGTAACTCCTGAAGCTTTCAAACTCGGACAGGCTTATATTGATGCGAATGTGGTTGGACAGACAAGCCTTGTTGACGATTGCATTCACATTGCAACAGCAACTCTTAACAAGGTTGATATTTTAATCAGTTGGAACTTTAAGCATATTGTAAATATCTTTAGAATTCGAGGCTATAATTCTGTAAATTTACGATTGGGACAAGGAACACTTGAAATACGTTCACCAAAAGATATAGTTGGTTATGAAAACGAAGGATAAAAAAATTAAAGAATTTGATACGGTTAAAACTTTTCGCGAAATCAAGGAAAAGATATCAAAAAAAATTCATGGAATGACCTTTGAGCAATTCAAAGCTTATTTAGCAAAAGATACTCCAAAATCTTCCTGACAAACCGCCTGCGACTTGTCGAGTAAGCAAGGGGAATTTCACCCCCTGCTCCTCACAGAACCATACGTGAACCTCTCGATTCATACGGCTCTTCAAGATGTGTTGGCAATTAGTAAGCCGGGCATACACTCCAATGGGCAAACAGACCCGGTTGCATCTTATACAATGTATTGAGCCATCTTCGGCTCTTGTACAAGTTCATCCGTTTATTCCATTTGCACCATTTCTCAAGCCTTCTGTTTACAAAGCGCCACAGGTCGTTCAGGTCTCTTTTGATAAAGTGACAGTAGTAGTTTTGCCAACCCCGTACTAATGGATTCAACAGATTCGCAACCACATATATACTACCCGTCCGGGTATGTATTTTCAGGCTGCGTATCTTATCCATTATAGCTTTCTTCGATGCCATTGATGGCGAGGGAAGTATCCTCAATTTCCATTCACCTTCCGCTTTTACCCATTGTGGTTTAAACTCATAGCCCCCCATTTCAAAGGTGTGTACTTTACGTTCACTTCCTCTTGCAGGACTGCGATCTAAACAAATGATCCGGGTTTTGGTGGGGTGGATAGTTAGTCCGCATTCTGTAAAACGCGTCTGCAGTTTGTTCAAAATGCTTTGTGCTATCTGCTCCCGCCTGCAATGAATGATGATGTCGTCCGAATAACGTTCAAACCGGATGCCCGGATAGTTTTGTTTCATCCATCCATCAAACACTACATGCAGATACAGGTTGGCTAACAAAGGACTGGCGACTCCTCCCTGCGGTGTACCGCTTTGCGGTTGTGACTGGCTTCCATCTTCATGCATTACACTGGCCTTTAACCAACGGCTAACGTAGAGGCTTACCCATTTTGCTTTACAGTAAAATTGTAGTGCCTTCAGCAATTTGTCGTGGGGTATGGTCTCAAAATAACTTTTGATGTCCAGCGTAATCACATAAGGGTATTGAGAGCAGTTGAACTTGGCCCGGTGCAGCGCATCGTGCATGCTTTTCCCCACTCTGTACCCATACGAGTTTTGATGAAAATGCGGTTCTAAAATCTTTTCTAATTGAACCCTTACTACTTGTTGTGCTATCCTGTCCAATAAAGTGGGCAGGCCTAACACTCTTTTGCTTCCATCCTTTTTGGGGATGCTGACAGCCCTGATGGCTTTTGGAAAATAACTGCCTGAGGCAAGCCGTACCCACAACTGGTATAGTAACCGGCTACGGTGGGTGTGTAAATACTCCCACGTCATGCCATCTATACCAGCAGCTTCACCGCCTTGCTTTACATGTTGATACGCCTCCATTACCATCATGGTGGTAACGGGTACGCTTACTCCTTGTTTGGAAAACATTTCCATCATTCCTTTCGGTTGTTTTGTGTTTCTCCAATTTTTTACATCCTGTGTACCCCTTTGCTCCTGCTTACTTTCATAAGCTATCATCACTAATACGGGTACATCCGTCCCTGTGGCCGGTTTCTCTAAAAGGCTTATTACATCTTACGGGTGCTCCGCTTGATGATTCTGCCTCTGTGCCTTTCGTACGTCCTGGCTTAACCGCAGACGATTTTACCTAAAGGGCACATTCAACCAGTACAGGTTCTCCAGTTCCGCCCTTGCGCCTGTCTGTAAGTCCCGGCGGCTATATCCCGGATGCAGCTAACATTTCTGGCAACCTCTAACGAATGTTAACTCTCTCGAAACAATCATGTGCATCGTTTCTTTTTACATCGGTAACAATTATCGAGACCTCACAGCCGCTTCACTATACGTTCGGCTCTTACAGACCCACCTGTCGCATCGTTCACCACCCTGCTCCTTAGAGCAACGCAGCATGCAACCGGTTTGATGGTGAAGGTTGCTCCTCTTCTCCCACCGAGAGACCTGCTCTCATCGCAAAGGCAGCTTCGCTGGACACACACAGTGAGGTTTTGCGTCAGCGGGGGCGACAAATAAATCCTCATCTTTTGAAACATGGTCCAGAAGAGTTATATCCACAAGCTTACCTGCTTCCTTTATTTTATTGGTTAGTATTTCAGCATTTCAGATGAAGGTTGATTTAATCAATTCAGAAACGAAATGGAGCCTTGCAGGGTTATTATTAACCTTCCGTTTATCTGGTGAAGCAAAGGGAATTTTGACTGATAAAATGGAAAATGGTAACTGTAACCCGAAATTTAATTATTTTATTGGCGCAACAACAATGGACGGTATCGAAGGTTAAAATATTGAGAGTCATTTTGCGGATTTGGAGTGAGTGCTATATATTTATGTGTTACCTGCCACTATATGGAAACATTCCCAAAATGCATCTTACCCAAAAAAATTGTTGAAAATAATAATATCAATATTCCTTACTTATTTCATTTCTTGCTCAGACCAGACAAAGAATATTAATGAAACTTTCATTGTTCCTAACTTAAAGACGAAACCATTTTTACCAGTAAATATTTACTTGCCGTTTAATTTGATTGTTGATAGTTCCGGTCGAATATTTTATTACCAAGAACAGATTTTATTTGGCTCAGACGATGTTGTTGAAGAACAACCTACCTATATTAATTTAAGACCCAAAGACATTATCCAAATTCCTAGCAACAATGTTGAAGAATTTATTAAGCTAAATATTTTATCCAATGATAATTCTGAAAAGGTTGTTGCAATTGCATTATCGCTTGACACAATAAAATCTGAACCTCTTTCAAAAATTAGGATGATGTTTCAAGACACATCGAACCATGTTAAATGGCTTATCAGAAAAGTAACACAGGAAGAGAAAATTGTTTTACTGTATAAACAAAAAAACGAAAATTATTATCCAAGCGATATTAGGTGGGACTCAACAAAAATAAGATTTCCTACGACGACAAGCGGCAGGTAACACATGGTTTGCTACTACGCTGGCTGAACTGCAAATCCTCATCTTTTGTTATGCTATCAGCAGCAGATTTCTATGACAAAAACAAAACTATTTTAAGCCGATTTTTTCACATACTCCTGTTGCTTATTCACAACTGCAACAACTCTTGCTAACAATTTATTTTTGACTGCATTCAATACACTCATTTTATTTTTTCCTTCGGCAACTTTTCGTTCGTAGTAAGCTTTTAAATCTGCATCCAATTTTACGGCTACCAGTGATGCCATATGCAGATTACATTTAAGTTTTTTATTTGCCATATAGTGCACTTTCGTTTTTCCTCTTACACTGCTTCCTGAAGAATATTCAAATGGAGCAACGCCACAATAGCAGGCTAATTTTCTTGCATCTTTCATCATGGTAAATCCATTAGTATGTATAAGCAAATTGATGGCTGTTACAAATCCAATTCCTACAACTGATGTTATTAATTTATATAAGAGTTTAAGATTTTCATCTTCGTTTACAATATCAATGATTTTCGACTCGATATTTTTTAAATCTTTATCAATTGCAGTTAAAGAACTTTTGATTGTCTTTGTTAAAAGTTTAGCCATTGAATGATTACCTATGTCTTCAAATTCCTGGATTGGAGTTAATAATTTTTTTTTTGTTTCTACTAATCGATCTCTTAAACTTGCCATGTGCCTGATCTTCTCTAATGTAGTATTCATAGGCTTCCACAGCCGCAACCTGTCAAGATTTTTTGTAGCATACACAGCAATACGCAGTGAGTCTACTTTATCATTTTTGCCCCTTGTTAATGCAGTTGCTTTCTTAATTTGTACCGCATGTTCAATCCATATATCAATTGAATGAGCAGCAAGAAAACGAGTTAATGGAAAGCAATACAATCCGGTGGCTTCCATACAAAATAAAGTTGTATCAAAATCAAGCTTAAGCTCTTTGAGCCAGTCCATTAGTTGTTCCATTCCGGCCTCATCATTTGAAAATTGCCGGTGAGTAAATTCCTGATTAATTACATGAGTGATGTCAACAGTTTTTTTAGAGACATCTACTCCGAAAACATGGTCATACTGTTTCATGATTTTAAATTTTAAACAATCATAGATATAAGTTTCTTTGCTACCTTAATAATAGGCCTGGTTAGCCTGAATTTCTATACGAAGCATCTTATATCAAAGAAAAGCCTGTCTGCATCTGCTGTTATACCTTTAAGTATTGTCCGGGCAATAGTTCACAGGCTTTCCCTGATTGTTAGTTATTAACAAATTGAATATACTCACAAAGAAAAAAAGAAGCAAAAAAAGAAAGTAGTAATAGTAATAATATTTTATAAAATATAAGAAAGCAAATCTAAAGGTCCGGGCAGAC
>PKYU01000007.1 GCA_003132765.1 Chitinophagaceae bacterium
TCAAAACTGATGAATTCCTAGCGCCCGCCGGACGCGTGCTGGACTCGATGCTCAGCGAACACCAGTGCGAAGGTTGGTTGGAAGGATATCTGTTGACCGGAAGACATGGATTGTTTAACAGTTATGAAGCATTTATCCGTATTGTTGATTCCATGTTCAGCCAACATGCCAAATGGCTGAAAGTTACATTGGAACTCCCATGGCGACGGAAGATTGCATCATTGAATTATTTACTGGCTTCACATGTTTGGCAGCAGGATCACAATGGGTTTACCCACCAGGATCCCGGCTTTCTGGATCATGTTATTAATAAGAAAGCAGACGTTGTAAGAGTCTATCTTCCACCGGATGCCAACTGCCTCTTATCTGTTTTTGATCACTGCCTGCGCAGCCGTCATTATGTAAATGTGGTTGTGGCTGGTAAACATCCGCTGCCGCAATGGCTTACNNTCCCTCCCACAGTGGCTCACCATGGACGCTGCGGTCGTGCATTGCACCGAAGGAATTGGCATCTGGCAATGGGCAAGCAATGATCAGGGATCCGAACTTGATGTGGTGATGGCTTGTTGTGGCGATACGCCAACACTGGAATTGCTTGCGGCTGTTTCGATATTACGGGAAAACCTACCCGAAGTCAAAATAAGAGTGATCAATGTAGTTGACCTTATGAAACTACAACCACATACAGAGCATCCTCACGGGCTGAGTGAACAGGATTACGACTCCCTTTTCACGAAAGACAAGCACATTATATTTAACTTCCATGGTTATCCCTGGTTGGTTCATCGTCTTACATATCGTCGTACCAATCGTAACCTGCATGTAAGAGGTTATAAAGAAGAAGGCACCATTACCACACCTTTTGACTTAAGAGTGCAGAATGACATTGACCGCTTTCACCTGGTTATTGATGTAATAGACCGCCTGCCGCAATTAGGGAGCAAAGGCGCATACCTGAAACAACAATTGCAGGACAAGCTGATTGAACATAAACATTATGTGCATCAACATGGCAAGGATTTGCCGGAAATTCTTAACTGGAAATGGAAAATGACTAATTGAGTTTGAAATGTAAAACAAAAAAAACATGATAACACTCATTAAAAATCTTCCTGACGGCATCATTGGCTTCAGTTATGATGATGAAGTAACAGCAGCGGATTATAAAAAAGTGCTTTTTCCTGCCATTGAAGCAGGAGCGAAAAAAAGTAAAGACCTTAACGTGCTTTGCCGGTTGGGTGAAAATTTTAAAGGATTTAAACTCGGCGCACTGAAAGAGGATATGGAAACCGGGATAAAGTATTTTAAAGACTGGAAAAAGATTGCATTTGTTTCTAATAAGGAATGGATGAACCATACAGTAAAAGCATTTGGATTTCTCGTGCCGGCAAAAGTGAGGACTTTTGAAAATAAAGAAATGGATGCAGCGATAAAATGGTTATCGGAATAAGGAAGTGAACCCAACCGATAAATGCGTCGGCATTAATTGATAATAGTTATATCCGCAAAAATGGGAAAGATATGCCATTCATAAGAGATTGAAAACGGAATTTAACAACATAAAAAATAAGTATCGTGACTACTACACAAATTGTTTTGGCATCCAGGCCAAAAGGATTACCGACCCTGGAAAATTTTAAAGTGGAAGATGTTGAATTGCCGGTTATCCGTGATGATGAGGTATTATTGGAAGGCATATGGTATTCAGTTGACCCATATATGCGAGGCCGGATGAATGATACCAAATCCTATGTGCCTCCTTTTGAAACCGGAAAGCCACTAAGTGGCGGAGTCGTAGCCAAAGTAATCGAAAGCAAATCAGGCAATTTTAAAAGCGGCGATATAATAACCGGAAACCTGCCCTGGCGAAAAAAAATGATTGCAGCGGAAAAAGATATCCGGAAGATTGATACTGCTATTGCTCCGGCAAGTTACTATCTCGGCATTTTAGGCATGACAGGGCTAACGGCTTATTTTGGATTAATGCACATCGGCAGNNTGGAGAAACAGTTGTGATATCAGGCGCCGCAGGTGCGGTCGGAATGGCGGTGGGGCAAATTGCTACTATACAAGGCTGTTATGTAGTGGGCATTGCCGGCTCTGATGAAAAAATCAAATTGCTAAAAGAAGAATTTGGTTTTGATGATGCCATCAATTATAAAACTACTCCCGACATGAAGAAAGCGATCGCCGCAGCGTGTCCAAAAGGGGTAGATATTTATTTTGACAATGTAGGTGGAGAAATTTCTGATGCAGTTATAAGCAACATTAACTTTCACGCAAGGATACCACTGTGCGGACAGATTTCATTATACAACAGCACTGAAACACCTAAGGGCCCAAGGTTGCAGCCTATGTTATTAACCAGAAGTGTTTTAATGCAGGGGTTTATAGTAGGCAATTTTCAATCTGAATTCCCGGAAGGCATCAAACAATTGGCAACATGGGTAANNTCCAAGTTAAAATCTACTGAAACAATAGAACATGGTTTCGAAAAATTGTCGCAAGCGCTACTGGGGTTATTTAAAGGAGATAATACCGGAAAGATGATAGTGGAGGCGTAAAAGATTACTATTAATAAAAGAGGAAATTAATCATACCTAAAAATTAAATGACGATGACAACAACAAGAAAATTAGGCATCTGGATGGATCATGCAAGCGCACATGTAATGGAATTTGCTGATTCTATAGTAACAAATATAGTAGTATCCGAATCCACACATAAGGAAAAAGAGAAAACCTTGCAGAATGGAGAAAGTATGATGCACAATAAAAACCAACAACAGCAGGCGGAGTATTATAAAAAGTTGGGCGAGTTTATAGAAGATTATGATGCAGTACTACTTTTTGGCCCAACCGATGCCAAAGTTGAGTTATTTAACCTGCTAAAGGCAGATAAGCAATTCGATAAAATAAAGATCGAAACGGTGCCATCAGAAAAAATGACCGGGAACCAGGAGTAAGCCTTTGTGAGAGAATGTTTTTCAAAAAGCTGAACAGGAATAATAAGCGATGTATTCATTTAAAATAAAATACCAATGAATAAAAACATATTAGCCGACACAGTTAGTCGCTTATTTACAGATAGTAAAGGTTTGCTGGCAATGGATGAAAGCAACCCAAACTGCAATAAGCGTTTTGCCAAATTAGGCATTCTGCAATCAGAAGAGGTACGCCGTGACTGGAGAGCATTAATCGTGAATACACCTGATCTCAGTGAATGCATCAGTGGAGCTATATTATATGATGAAACGATCCGGCAAAAAAAGAAAGATGGAACACCTATTATTAAAGCAATCATAGATGAAGGAATAATTCCCGGGATTAAGGTAGATAAAGGGGCCAAATTAATGGCGGGTCATCAGGGCGAGAAAGTTACCGAAGGTTTAGATGGATTGCGTGAACGGCTGAAAGAATATTTCCGGATGGGTGCGAGGTTTGCAAAGTGGCGTGCGGTAATTGCTATTGGTGATGGCATTCCCAGTCGTGCTTGTATAGAAGCGAACGCAAATATACTGGCGCTTTATGCAAGCCTCTGCCAGGAAGCAGGATTGGTGCCGATTGTGGAGCCTGAAGTTCTCATGGGAGGAACGCATGATTTACAGGTATGCTTTACCGATACAGAACAAGTATTGAGAACAGTCCTCAGCCATCTTTATGTACAAGTGGTAATGTTGGAAGGCGTTATTGTAAAGCCTAACATGGTAATTACGGGATTGAGTTGCCCAAAACATGAAAGCATAGACGAAGTTGCAGATGCTACCATACAATGTCTTCGGCAGTCGGTTCCTGCTGCCATTGGTGGAATCGCCTTTTTATCCGGAGGACAATCAGGAGAACTCGCTTCAGCTCATTTAAATGCCATGCATGTAAGGTATGAATCGAAACTTCCATGGCCATTGACATTTTCTTTTGCACGAGCTATTCAGCAACCTGCCATGGCGATTTGGGATGGGAAAGACGAAAACATAAAGATGGCGCAGCAAGCTTTATTCCACCGTGCCAAATGCGATAAGGCAGCTCGCCAGGGATTGTATTATGCTGCCATTGAGGATCCCGTGTTTCTAAGCAATTAATTGGCGCTTTACTTATATCAACTTTAAGAAAAAAGGAGAATACATATCATGAAATCCGACAACAACCAGCCCAAGGCACCCAGGTCAAAAACACCAATTGCACCTGCGCCCGAAGACGATCTGAAAACACTGCCCATAGCTGAAGTGGAGAAAAAATTGGGTTCATCCCGAGATGGTCTC
>PKYU01000219.1 GCA_003132765.1 Chitinophagaceae bacterium
CAGTTGTAGTTTTACCTTTTTTAAATTTATTTATCGGGTCACTTCCCGGACCGCTTTTTATTTTTTTTGAGATAGGAAGGCTTTTGTCATTTTTCATTTTTATTTTTTTATTGTTAAAAATATATTTAATCAAAGTCTAAGTACATATGTGTTGTTCAACCTGGTTTATCTATTAAATTTACATGTTATCTTTTTGCTTTGATTTTACTCCTGAAATTTAAAAATATCGTTGTGGCAATTAGTTTTACCCAAATTCCTTAATCAAATAATGCCCTGCATTACTAAGTTGTGCCTGCAACTGGCTTACATCAATATAATTGCTCATAGTAATAACGGCACCCGGTGGATTCAACTGAACTTCAACATCTTCAATATTTGAGATTTTCATTAATGCCTGCTTTANNCTTTTATTTCATAATTCTTTTTCATTTCTTGTACATTTATGATTAATTAATAGGTTAGTCCTTTGATAGGCATCGGGAAAATAAAATTTACCAACACATTGTGGTGTGATTTTGATACATGCTCTTTAAATGATTTCATGCTGCGATGCATAGTTGAAGTATAATCTTTTCCAAGATTTAAAACTATTTTTTCAAGCTTTGATAATTCATTTTTTATTGCTGCTTCACTTGCTGCTTTTTCTATTGGCAAATCCTTATCCAATTGTTGTATATTATTTTCAAACAATTTATCAGCCTCTTTATAAAATTCAGCAAGCAGTGGATCACAAGAATATGTTTTTATATGTGAAAGTTTAATTGCTGATTTTTTTTCTGCTTTATCCAGTTTATTATCACTATTTGCTGCAAGCAGAGATATATNNTGCATTATTTTCCGATTCAGTAAGTTCTTTAAACGGTTTCATCTTTAATGTGATTTAATCTTTGTTTTACCTGGTTAATGGGAGTCGATGGTCTTTTTTTTAATGAATTCTCAATTTTCCCACGATTGTATCCAGCGAAGCTTTCAGTTTTTCAATTTCGCCACTTACTGCAAGTTCATAGTCGTTCGCCCTATCTGTAACTGCAATTAGCTGTCTTTCATCGAGGCATGCTTCTATCATGCATCTTTTATCATTTTGTCCCTGTTTGTTTCCGTTCTCATCTGAAAGGTGGACCTCCAGCCTGGTGATGTGCTCGCTAAACCTGCTTGATTCTTCTGAGAGCAAACTGTCTAACTGGGCTTCGAATGCTTCATGTACGCTTAGGTTTTTATCTGTATTTAATTGAATGGTCATATTGTAGTTTTTATTTTAAATAAAGAAAGATTTTTTAAATGCCGCTGTTCATTTCCTTTTCCGGGACCAGCCAAACCATACTACAAATGCTATAACAACAACGAGCATAAAAAACCACCAGCCCATATGCATGCCCCAGTAATAGTAATTTTCATGATTGTTCATCATTGTTTTTGGTTTTAAAGGTTACAATAAAAATGGGTTAATAACGCAATTATTTACCCACTCCTCCCATTATATGCATGCTGTTCATCCTGTTATTACCTGTCATATTTTGCATCATGCGGGGATTATCTTTCAGCATATTCATCATTGAACTATGATTTCCCATTATCCTCATTTGATTTTCCTGCATCATCATCATACCATTTTGGCTATTCATCATTGCCCCTATTATTTCCTGCGACATAATACTATCATTAGCAATTGCGTTCATAATTTCCTTTCTTGTTTCATTGTTTGAAAGGCCTTGCATTTGGGCTGATGTGGACTGACAAGATGCGAATAGTGTTAATAATGCGATTGCCAATGTCAATGTTTGTAGTGTTTTCATGATTGTTTTTTTATTTAATTATGATTAAAATTTACCAACAACCCAAGGTAGGTCGTAAAACCTGCGGGGAATGGATAACAATTTTGCCAATGTTGGCATACAAGTGTGAAAAGAAGTATCAAAGCAGGCAATCTGCTGAAACTCCGGGTAACGTTTTCTAGATACTTTTATCAATTTTATTTCTTGAGTTAAATGGTCGGGGTCGTATGCACTGATCTTTTTTAGTTCATCCAATAATTCAGCGGTGATCTCTTCAGGCTCCGTATGATTCATGCCGTGAACTATTCGGTGTCCGATTGCTTTTATGGAACCAAAACCTTCCTGTTTTTCAAGCCATTCAATGAGGTGATCGGCAGCCTCATTATGGTTGGCAGCTTTAATGTTGATACTATTTTTTTGTTGATTAATTGAATTATTAAAACTAAGTTTTGCTTTTGCAGATCCAATGTTTTCTATCTGCCCATCAAATATTTGTTTTAGCGGCTCTTCAATTTTGTATAAAGAAAATTTAATGCTGGAGGAACCTCCGTTAATGGTTAGTATGCTTTCATCTTCAGGCATGGACTAATTTATTATCTTCAACTAACAGGCCCATGTCAGCTAAAGCCTCTGAAGTTGAGTGCCAGTCGGTGTGGCGAATACTTTTGATTCCTAAATCTGTAGCGATATCTGTGAACATCTGCACATCATCAATGTAAACGACCTCGTCCGCAGATACCTTCGCCGTATCAAGCGCTATTTTAAAAATAGCCAAATCCGGTTTTCTTACATGTATATAGCAGGAGGATATAAAAAAATCAATGAAGCTGTGCAACATAAATGCATGAATTCGATATGCATTTAGTTCTCTTGCTTCATTGCTTACTGCAACTATTTTTAATCCGTATTGAACTTTTAATTTTTTTATAAATGCTATCATGTCCGGATAAGGTGTGGTTAAAGAGAACATGAAGTCCCGGAATTCATTGAATGAAAAATCACGTTTTTTAAAAAACACAACCCTGTCAAGATATTCCTTAAGGCTTATTTTTCCTTCTTCATAAGTAACAAACAGNNCATGAAATTTTTCTGCTGCCCGATGTCTGAAATCATGACCCCATCCGTCAGAAAGCAAAACACCCCCGATATCCAGGAAAAGGGTTGTGATCTTCTTTTTGTTCATAGAATTAATTTTTATTAAGGTCATCCGGAAAGTCTCTCATTAATTCAGAACATATAGTTTCGTATTTTATATGCCTGATCACACAATCAGTAAAGCTTATCCTTAATAATTTCTGGTGTCGTAGGGCCCACTAATCCATAATTATGCGATAGCAATTTTTCATCCTTCTTGGCATATTTCATTCTATGTAAAAGGTGGGAAATAAGAGCAATATGCGTTTTATCTTTATTATCCGCATTCACTATAAACCAGGGAGCATGCTTAAAATTTGTTTTGAGTAACATCCCATCTCTTGCTTCTGAATAATCTTTCCAGTGCTTTAGTGCTTCCTGGTCTATAGGGCTTATTTTCCATTGCTTCAGCGGATCTTTCTCCCTTGCCTTCAGTCTTTTTTCCTGTTCTTTTTTGCTTATATCGAGATAGTATTTCATAATGATGAAACCTGCATCAACCAGGCTTTGCTCAAATGATTCCACTTCGGTAAAAAAGTATTTGTATTGTTTATGCGTGCAGAAGCCCATTACTTTTTCAACACCCAACCTGTTGTACCAACTCCTGTTGAATAGAACAAATTCGCCTGAAACAGGTAAGTGAGCAGAGTAACGCTGAAAATACCATTCACGTTCCTGTAGGTCAGAAGGTTTGCCCAATGCCACTACTTTTGTTTCCCGTGGACTGAGGTGTTTAATAATCCTTTTTATGGTGCCGTCTTTCCCGGCTGCATCCCGTCCTTCCAGAATTACAAGTAGCTTTAGATCAGAAGCGATACTTTCTTTTTGAAATTTCACCAGTTCAACAAACAAACTGTGTAATATTTTTTTCTTCTTGATTTTCTTCTTCTTTTCCTTTTTAATTATGGTTCCAGATTTTGTTTGCCCGGCTTTCAGCCCATTGATTCCTATATCCAAAAGAGTTTCCGTTTCCGTCTCCATTTTTTTCTTTTTAAATTTTGATTGCTTTTTATATATGAATGATGTCATAGCGTCTTTGCCTTGTGTGAACTGATTTGATCTGACACATCAGCCATGCCGCTTTATCCTTACATTTTCATAATTCTGATTTTAATACAATTCCATTCTCCCTGCTACTCTTAAATAATCAATCATTTGTCAAAATAACCTTTAATGCCTTTTCTTTTGCTGCATGCTGAAAAACATCATACGCTTTTATAATATCGCTTAATTTGAACCTATGTGTAATCAATAATTTTGGATCGAGTTTTTTTGATTGAACTGTCTTAAGTAACATAGAGGTGGTCACGGTATCAACGAGACGTGTTGTAATCGCGATATTCTGTGACCATAATGTTTCGAGATGAAGCTCTACACTTTTACCATGTACGCCTATGTTGGCAATTACACCGCCGGGTGCAACCAGCGACTGGCACAATCCAAATGTTGCCGGTATACCCACTGCTTCAATTGCTGTGTCTACACCTATACCATCCGTTAGTTCCTTCACTCTTTCAATTGCATTTTTTTTGCTGTTATTAATAGTTTGTGTGGCGCCAAATTGTTTTGCTGTTTCTAGCCTGTTATCATCCGGGTCAATCATAATTATTTCTGCGGGAGAATAAAATTGTGCCGTTAATAACGCTGCTAATCCAATAGGGCCGGAGCCTACTATTGCCACAGTATTTCCCGGCTGCACTTTTCCATTAAGTACGCCGCATTCAAATCCTGTTGGCAAAATATCGCTCAACATTACCAATGCTTCCTCATCGCTTCTATCGGGGATGTGATACAAACTGTTATCTGCATATGGTATCCGCACATATTCAGCCTGAGTTCCGTCTATCAGATGCCCCAATATCCATCCACCATTTACACAATGAGAATACATGCCGCGTTTACAATAAACGCATTTGCCGCATGAAGTAACGCAGGAGATAATTACATGGTCTCCCTTTTTGAAATCCGTAACTGCACTTCCTGTTTCCTCTACAATTCCTACGCCTTCGTGCCCCAGTATTCTTCCTTCTGTTACTGCAGGTAAGTCCCCCTTAAGTATATGCAAGTCGGTACCACAGATGGTAGTTTTTATTATTTTCACAATAGCATCGGTATCATTTTGAACGACTGGCTTTGGCTTCTCCTCCCACAGTTTTTTGCCTGCCCCATGATATACCAGGGCTTTCATCTTTTTGCCAATTCCATTTTCTTGCTTAGTTTCTTTAAAGACCGGTACCGGCTTGGTTATTTTGATTGGAGTTGCTGTGCTGTTCATTGTAATGATTTTATTTAATTGAAGTGAATAAGGATTTATATGCAAAGTTGGCTGTATTAATTCTCCTAGATGTTACACAGTTCTTTGCATTTGTTATATCATTCACACATTTGGGAGATGCATTATGCACTTATAATTACAGCAGGTATAAATTTTGAGTTGGTATCTATCGCCCTATAACGTATACAGTACAATTTATATTCAAGTGAAGCAGAAGGAAAGACTTAGGGTTACTTGATGTTTTAGGGTTAACCTTATAGCCTGGTTTGAATGAAAGCAGTATTAATAATGCTACTTTNNACTTCCAGATTGTATCCAGGTTTTTACCATTTTTAACAGGTCTTCGAGTGCAAAGGGCTTTATAATATAATCATCAGCACCAAGCAGCAGTGCTTCTGTTCTGTCAATTTTTTCAGACATGGAAGTGCTAAAAATAAATGGTATCGAATATGTTGTGCCTGAACCCAAGAGCACTTGCAAAACCTCGTGGCCGTTCATTGCATGCATTAAAACATCGCAAACAATTAAATCTGGTATAAATTCCCGGGCAAGTTCAATGCCTTTTTTTCCATTATTTGCTCCAAGGATTTTATAACCTTCCATTTCTAAATATTCAGTCAAATTCTCAAGAATATCCTCGTTGTCTTCAATGACTAAAATTGTATCCATCTTAGTTGTTTGATTTTGCGGGTTACTTGTAAATAATCTATTTATAACAAAGGTGAATTTTTCCCTACTTACAAGTATTACACAATTGTATAGAAACGTTACACAATTCACACTTGCACCATAAACCGNNCCATTTCCTTGCATTTTGAAATAGTCTTGATAAATAAAAGAACCCTGGGCATCTCTTTGAAAAGATTTCTTTTATTAGAGCCATATATACTTCTGTGGATAACCAAGATAAAATATTTTGAAATTTACTTTCTTTAAGTTTGTAACTTCTTTCAAATAATAGCTATTTACATTGGACATACTATCTATTATAACGATACTCATAATTATCAGCGCCGGTTTTTCTTATTTGAACGAAAGGTTTGTAAAGTTACCTGGCGCCATTGGTGTGATGATTATGTCGGTGGTAGTTTCTATCGTTGTTTTAATTATAGGAAGAATTGGGGATGAAAAATCTAACCTGCTTACAAAACTTGCTCATAATATTAATTTCTCTGAAGTATTGCTAAACGTGATGCTTGGCTTTTTGCTTTTCGCCAGTGCCCTGCATTTCGACTATCAAAAACTAAAAGCATTGCGGAGGCCTGTATTAATTTTGAGCACACTTGGCGTACTGGTTTCTACAGGTGTATTTGGGGGATTGCTATTTGGGGCGGCTTATCTTTTGCACATTGACATTCCGCTTATTTATTGCTTTGTTTTCGGTGCTCTTATTTCACCGACCGATCCAATTGCTGTTGGCGCTATTATAACAAAATCAAGAATTCCCCCAAAGTTAGCCACCGTTATATCAGGGGAGTCTATGTTTANNTAATTGAAACATTACATTCATTCGGGACACAAGTTATCGGGGGTGTTCTTATCGGTTTGATAATGGGTTTTATTGCTTACCGGCTTATTAAGTCTATAAAGGATTTTCAATCCATCTTTTTAATTTCACTTGCAGTAGTGTTGGGCATTTCAGTAATAGCCAATAAGTTTGATGCGTCCATACCTTTATCTGCAGTGGTGGCAGGGCTGGTGGTAGGCAATAATAGTTTTGGCAAAGATCATCCGGCTACCCAGTTTCTAAATCGTGTATGGCAATTGTTGGATGGGATACTCAACACTATTCTTTTTGTAATGATTGGCCTGCAACTTTTACTATTGCCTTTCCTGCGACATTTTTGGCTGATAGGGTTGATCTCAATTTTGATTATACTCATTGCAAGAATAGCAAGTGTTTNNTGGCGCTATATCTATAGCGATGGCGCTATCTCTGCCTTTTTCTCCTTACCGGCAGATTATTCTTTCCTGTTGCTATTTTATAGTAATATTTTCTGTAATAGTACAGGGGCTTACACTTAATATATTAGTAGATAAAGCCGTTAGTTCGAAAAGTACGTAAATATTCTGCGATATTATAAAATATAGGATTATGTATTTAGCTCGCGAATCAATAGCCCTTTGCTTTAGCACGGAGACAAAGATTTTTATGTTTTTCGGCTTTAGCCAAAATATATCGGTTATTTTTAGCGATTTGGCTAAAGCCTTTAGACTTTTTCATTTTTACCCAGACCTAAAGGATCGGGGAAATCGTGAAGCCTATTAAATAATCGGCTTTGCGATCCAAATACATAATCTTAATAAATTAATTTCGCAGGATTTGCTCATTTGCAGCCACATTATTTGTTTGCCATCGTGCGAATATAATTGACCAGTTCCCATTTCTGTTTTGTAGTCAGGGCGGTTTTATAAGAAGGCATAGGTGTATGACCGGTAGCAATCATCCAGTACAACGAGCCGTCAGACATACTTTGCACCTTTGCAGAAGTATGATCAGCCGGCTTTATTTTAAGGGCAGCAGCAGCAGGGCCATCGCCTTTCCCTCTTTTCCCATGGCACGGTGAACAATTACCAACATACAATACTTTGGCATTACCTAAAACTGAGGTATTACCTGCTAAAGGATTTTCTATGCCGGTGGCTGAAGCAGGCACTGCCCATGAACTTTTTTGTGCTTCCGCATTAATGCCTATGCAAACAGAAAGANNTCCGGTCTTTATTTGTTTTAGGAGGCATGTTTTTTAAATATTAGAAGGTTCTTGAAAATTAACCGCGGAGTATTGTATTAAAAATTGAATATTCTTCATCAATTATGAATATTCAAATCTATGCCTACGGGAGGTTCCAGGTGATGGTGATGGTGATGGATATACCGGGGACTATGTTGATGATGTTCACTGTAATAACGGGGTTCAGCACATCCTGAGATAGCAAAAATTATTACGGCAGTCATAATAACAGTTTTAAATATATATTTTTTCATTATTTTTCATGATAATTTATTTAGTGAATTATCAGATGCCAAAATTGAGTATATTTTGAATGACGTGTGTTACATAACTTTTGAAATTTGTTGTATAATTCACACCTGAACATTTTCAGCAAGTCCATATCAATAAACCATGCAAATCATTATGTTATTTAATCAGCGGTAGTTTTTCATTTTTTAAATTAAAAGGGAATAAACTTCTAACACTTCGGATAGGGCAGGCTTTTGATTAATAATATTGATAAGGTAATGTTGTAGTTAATCCATCTTTATTTTCTTAAACCAAATGATGGCAATACACTTTATTGTAATGCTCATTTTACCAATATGATCCGGGTTACTTAAACATAATCTTATGATCCGGGATAACTATCCTTCACTTTAACAACACCAATTTTAATAATCCCAAACCATTATGCACCAGCGCATTCTACTTTAAAATGCTTCCTAGAAAGATTGCTTAAAAAAATCGTGGCATGATTATCGGTATTATAGGGGTAACGATAAATAAATATTGTGTTTGATCTTTTCCCATAATGAAACAATTACAATTTTTGAAATAAGCAAAATTATTTTCACAAAAAAAAAATTAAAATCATGAACAATTCAAATTTTCCAACATCCACAACAGAAAGCCAATCGCCGCGAAAAAGCTATAAAAACATTATAATTGGAGTGCTGGCTGTAGCTCTTGTTGGCACGGGTGCCTTTCTGTTAGTTGATAAAAATCAAACCGGAGCGACTATTCAACATCAGCAAACAGAAATAGCAACTGTTACTGATCAGAAGAGCGATATACAAAAAAGCTTTGATGCATCGCTGGCGCGCCTGGATTCAATGTCAACTCTTAACAGCAGTTTGCAAGGTAAGCTTACAGCACGTAACGCTGAGATTGCCAGGACAAAAAATGAAATCCGTAGTATTTTAAACAAGAAAAATGCAACGGCTGCTGAATTAACCAAAGCAAGATTTCTTATTGCCAGTTTGAATGATAAAATTACAGGTATGGAACAACAGGTAGCACAGTTAACGTTGGATAACCAAAATTTAAACCAGGATAAAGTGATATTAAAACAGGATTCGGCAAAATTATCACAGGATCTTACAACCACAACTGCTACAAAAGACAGCTTAGTTCAAAAAGTAGATGTAGCTTCTACCTTAAATGCAAACAATATTGCTATTACTCCCATTGACATTAGACACAATGGTAAGGAAAAAATGACTACTACAGCAAAGCGTGTAAGCAAGCTGGTTATATCCTTTGATGTAAATAACAGGATAGCCCAGACCGGTCCTACAGATGTTTATGTGGTTGTAACCGGCCCTGATGGTAAACCTATTTCTGAACAGTCTTTAAACTCCGGAACTTTCACAACCCGTGATGGTAGCGGAAAAGCCTTTACAGCTAAATTACCTGTAACATTTGAATCAGATAAAACGAAGAATGTTCAATTTACATTTACCCCCGCTAAAGATTTTCAACAGGGAGATTATAATATACAAATTTATCAAAATGGCTTTCTTATTGGAGAAGGGAAACGTGAATTGAAAAAAGGAGGTTTGTTCAGTTAAATAAATGTACCATAAGTATTATTAATATTTCTAACCATAAGAAATGAAAAGCAACCTGACATTCAGGTTGCTTTTCATTTCTTATGAATACCGTTTTTAGAAACTAATAAAACAAAGACTAAGTTTGTCTATAAAGCAACTCATATCAACAAGGATGAAATAACTGTTAGTAATATTTCTATTTCACAAATTGTATTTTCCATGTGGGAATTATATAACAAATTTCTATAATGATGTAACAATCGCGGGGTTATTACAACTTACTTTTACAATATAAATCGCAATTATTATATTTAAAATACAAACATGGAAGATACGTTTATATGGGTTCATAATATTATTGAAAGGTGCAATAACGATTTTCATTTTGGCTGAGTTGATAAACTGATCTCATTATTTGTTAATAAATACAAGGAAGCAGACAGGGTTTCAGAACTTAAATTAATACGGGAAGATAAATGGAATTCAATTCATGCTATTTTATCGTGAAAATATGATTGATTCAATTACTATTTTAATTTCTGGCAGATTTATGTATTATTAAATTATCAAAAAAAAATTATATAATTCTTCACTAGCATTATTAAGTAAGGTATTTCATAGGTTATAGGATATTTCAGGGGTGGATTTTAATCCGGCCCCTATTTTTTTGTAGCTCATCCCGGTATGGTTAAGGTTTCTTATTAAAATTTAATTTATTCCGAATGCGGAAATAATATAATTAGTTATAAGATATGAATTAAATAAGAGGGAAGCTTGATGACATTGCTGCTATTTTGTNNCTCGCCTTTGTTCGGTTTTTAGGGGGATAGTTTTGTGGCTGAGCAAACAGGAACTGGGCTTATTTTCGCCATTTGGGCTATTTTCAATTTTGAAAAGTAAGGCCAATGAAAATAAAGAGGGTGAACCCGTTATCATTTATATCCGTTTATTCCTTATGGTATTAATCCTTATGGTATTAATACAGACAGTTAATTTTATTAATATTACAGCACTCCTTTTTTTTAAAAAAAGCCAGGGAAAGGTAACTGTTACCTATTTATTTAAATTGTTGGATAGTATCATCTTTGGGAATTTCATTTTTATCCATCAAATTTATTTCCATTTTTTCTTTTTTTACATCCTGCCTTATTAACCCAAATAAACTCATATAAATATTAGCGATCCACACTAATGCAACCCCCACTATTATATAACCGCTCCAGCTATTCAATAATAGTTTATAACCCGTCAATAAAAGAAACAACACTATAACGTAGTGGCTAAAACAATATTCGCAGGTAAAAAGGTAAAAGAATTTTCTTTGCAATAATGTTTTAGCTTTTACGGAGTGGTTAAGACAATAATCTCCTGGTTCCCGAAATACTTCTTCATGTATAACTGTCCATGCTACCCAGGCAATTGGTATTGCCAATAAAAAGAGCCACCTTGCCTGCAAGCAGATTGTCATACAGCAACTGATTGTTTTTGATAAAATGGATAGTCAGTATATCCTTTTTCATCTGCGCTGTAAAACAGATCCATTTTCAAATCCTGTGATAAATGCCAGTCATTTATCATCCGTTCCACCAAATCGGGGTTATTGATGAAAGGCCTTCCAAACGCAACCAGGTCTGCCAGCCCGCTTTCAATATCTGCTTCTGCGCTTTCTTTATTATAACCACCGCAAAGAATTATGGTTTGATGAAAATTGTCACGAATCGATTTTTTTATTTCAATGGGCACGGCCGGCGCTCCCATTGCAGAATGGTCTAGCAAATGTATATATGCAATACCAAGCGTGCTCAGTTTTTTGGATAGATAATTATAGGTAGCATCAATCCCCGGATAGTGCGGCATATCGCTGGCAACGCCATACGGTGATAGACGAATACCTGTGTTTTCTTTTCCAATGGCTGCTGCCACTGTGGTTGCCACTTCAATAACAAAGCGACAGCGGTTTTCAATGCTTCCGCCATATTCATCTTCCCGGATGTTACTTATTGGTGATAAGAACTCTTCCAGCAGGTAACCATTTGCTACATGTAATTCTACGCCATCAAATCCTGCTTCAATAGCATGTTTTGCTGCAGCAACAAACTCATTTTCCGTTTGTATAATATCTTTATTTGTCATTTCTTTTGGGACTACAAAATCCTGCAACTGTTTAGCATCTGTCCACATTTGTCCTGCGGCTTTTATTGCTGAAGGAGCAATAATTTCAGCACCTTCAGGCATGTTGAGCGGATGGCTGATTCTTCCGCAATGCATCAACTGGATAAATATTTTGCCGCCATTTAAATGAACTGCAGTCGTTACTTTTTTCCAGCCTTCCGTTTGTTTGGTATTGAATATACCCGGTATTCTTGCATAGCCTAATCCTTTGCGGGAAGGCGACGTTCCTTCAGTTATTATCAAACCCGCGCCTGAACGTTGTTCGTAATATTTCGCCATTAAATCATTTGGGATATTTCCAATGGCACGGCACCTAGTCATAGGAGCCATTACAATACGATTCATTAATGCTGTTGTTCCCAATTGCAAGGGAGTGAATAAATTATAGTGTTTCATTTTATTATGTTTATGGGGTGTGTAAATATTTATTTTTTGTAGTTTTCACTTCATTCTCCTGTTCTAATACATTCTCAAAATCACTGAAATTCTTTATGGTAATAATAGCAATTTGTTCCAATGCTTCTTTTGTAAATGATGCCTGGTAAAGTGGATTGCAAATCGCCACATTCAAATAATAAGTAGTGAGCGGTCTAAATGAGCACAAAAGAAGATTATTCGTTTAGTATGCGCCGGTAGTTCTGTCTTGCTCCTTCCCCCGGTAGGAATCCTCTTTGCTTATCCATCCCCGCCCGGCAGAATTGGTTTTAATACTTCGATTGTATTATGCATTCCGTACTCCAAACATGTAACCTACAAAGGCAGTTATTCCCATAGCTACTGTACCCCAGAAACAAATCCGCAGAATTCCTTTTGTAACACTTGAGCCTCCTGTATTTGCCGCAACTGCTCCTGACAATGCAAGGAAAACAATAGAAAAAGAATACTGGTAAATAACCATATGCCTTATAGGTGCACAAAATGAAACTAAAAGAGGCAACAACCCTCCTGACACGAATGACAGACCTGAGGCTAAAGCTGCCTGCAATGGTTTTGGCTTAGAGATTTCATTAATGCCCAACTCATCCCTTGCATGGGCTTCCAGCACATTTTGTTTTGTAAGTTGTACAGCCACCTGCATGGCAAGGTTACTTTCCAAACCACGGACCTGATAAATTTTAGCCAATTCCTGCAATTCGGCCTCAGGCATAGTATCAAGCTCTGTTTGCTCTCTTTTTAAGTCAGCCGTCTCAATATCTGATTGGGAACTAACGGAAACATATTCCCCTGCCGCCATTGATAATGCTCCGGCGACAAGACCCGCTAAAGCAGCGAGAATTATCGGACTTCTTGCAGAACTGGCTGCTGCTACACCAATTACTAAGCTTGTTGTAGAAAGAATGCCATCATTTACGCCAAGTACCGCAGCTCTAAGCCACCCGCTTCTATTTACAAAATGTTTCTCAGTTTCCATCCGTTAGTTATATCCTTTCCCTGAGGCAGCCTTAATTTGTTTATCAATATTCATAAACCCGAAATTTAATTTAATTCAGAAGTGACTCTGCACAAAGACAAACATTTTGCAGAAATAAGGTGCATTGAAAATATTCCCGGACCTTGTTTTAACGGAAGGCGTACCCGAATTATTTTTTCTTGTTGTGATGAACCCGCCAGGAATTAAATTGTCATACAAAAAAAGGTTAACAATCACATTTAGTAATTTCTTCTTCCATAGTTTTCACTGGATCGAAATTGCGGTCTTCTTTGATCGGTTATAACTACATCCCATTCTTCAATTTCCTGCGCTTTAATGTCCATTTCATTAAGATGAGGGTCCGAACTAAGATTAGTTGGTTGCTGGCCGAAGTTACCAGGAAGTTGCTCACTAGGTTGTTCATTTTTAATTTCGGGCACTGGTTTTTTATTAGTTGTAATTTNNATTATCAATAAATATTCTCGGCTATGCCCCCATAATATTTCTGAAGGTTCGCAACATACGAATCGCTTATAGCCTCGCCTGGCTCATACTCAGGACTGGCTTTTACGCCCTCTTCTGTAACCTTAAGAATAACTTCAGAAGTATCCCATTCTATTTTTTTAATCAACTTTGGTGAGATGAGCACTTTTTTGCCTGGAAACCAATGACCCATATCCGCTACGAGGTATGCCACTTTCCAGGAAGAATCATCTATTATAAAATCTTCAACGTCTCCAATTTTGCCATCAATAGCGTGGATACTATAACCTGTAACTTTGTGGGTACTCCGGAGATGAGGATCACCATCAGCATCTTTAGTATCCGTACTGTTTTCGCTTCTTACCGCTTCTACAAGGGGTTGATGAACCTNNCATACATTTCAATTTCATGCTGGCGTGAAACTGGTTGTTCCGTATCAATATTGGGGCTGTTCTTTATTTTTTCCTTTGTGAGATTAATTGGGAAAACTTTATTCTCCCAATCGGGAGTTAACAGCGCCTGTGGGGATAGAAGGACCTTGCGGCCATTGAGCCAGTTGCCTGTTTCTACAATTAAATAACGGATGGTCCAGCTTTGATCATCAAAGTAAAACTCTTTAACTTCTCCTATTTCGCCATCGGTTGTGCCCATGGTATAACCGATTAAGCTCTTAATACTTCTTTTCATTTTTTGGTATTAATTTGTTCTTAGAACTACCTCTCCTGATGGTGATGGCACGTCGGCATTGTCTTCAGCAGAAATAAAAAAACCTGTTGGATTATAAGGCACTGAAGTTTTTAATGAACTCTTCAGTGTTTTAGAAAGCAAACTGCTGGAAGTTTTTAACTGCCCTACTTTTTTTGTTCCATTCTGGTCTGTATTCATCCAGACTATATANNGATTTTTATCTTTTTTAATTTTCACTGAGCCTTCGGCAGAAGGAACGATCGTCGAATTTTGAAAAGTCATTTTTCTTGCACAGGATGGTAGCATAAAAGCTATGAGTACCAGAATACCTGCAGAAAAAATACCGGCTGGGTGTTTACTTATTTTAATTGATTTCATTTTAAATATTTTTAATTCTTCCAATTATAATTATCATATTATAACGATGACCACTATTAAGGAATAGCTAACCAAAATTAGAACCTGATGTAGAAAAAAACGCCGGAGCATATGAAAATGATTAGCTTAATTTAGATAAATCATTTTCAATAATGTTTTTCTTCTCCTGGTATTCATCGTTGGTGATTAATCCCGAAGTAAAACGCTTCATTAAGATATCTAGGGGTGAATCTTTTTTATTTCGCTGACCGGGAATATTATAGGGAAGAAAGAAAATCCAGAATATGAATATTCCCCAAATGAACCACCAGATCATGTTCATTCCCCAGTAATTGTTATTGTGCATTTTTTTTTCTTTTTTGATTTGAATTTAATAATTCAAAGTTCATTGCTTTAATGGGATTAAGTGTTATACAATTCCATTAATTGCTTACATCATTCACACATTGGCTAAGCCGTGGGATGGGTTTTGAAACATAAATGAATTATATGAGTTACACTTCAAAAGTCCCTGTTTTTACAGGGGCTTCTTATTTTCAGGGTAGCACTTTGAAAATAATGCACAGATACCGACCGGTAAATGGGCGCAAATACTTATTGCGATAATAAAAGGATATTATTTACGATAAGTGTGAAGATGTAACCTTTTCCTTCAATTATATATCATTAACCGGTGAAAGGGGCCCGACCTTTATATATCAGATCTTATATTAATAATTAAAACAAATAGGTTGACAAACAAAACAGAATTAAAATGAAACCTGAACAAACAGAAGGGAAAGCTTAAACAGAAATTGGCTGTACTGACAGAAACCAATTTTTAGATTATTATTTAGAAAAATAATTTATCTTTTTTCTATTGATATTTTTTATTCTAATTAAATCCTTTCCGGAGGAAGCCTTAAAGAATATTTCCGATTGCAACCTCAATAACATCATTCAGATGGAGCTTTGGATTTTTTATATTGCCTGTTATCGGGAGCTTGTTGTCAATTATGTTGCCCTGTTCATAAATTAAGGGCATCAGCAGCAGGAGGTTTAATTCTTAAATAGTATAGAATTGTTGACTTGTTGGATAGAAGCATTATTATCCGGAGGTTTGACTGTCAAAACCATTGTATCCCTTGAAGAAAGGCCATACCTGTTCGTTACTTTTAATTCAAACTGGTATATTCCTTCCACCAGATCGGTAACATCTGTAAGTGCTAACGTCNNGCATTTTGGGGGTTGTTGCTGCATATTAGACACTAATTGTGATTTTCCAAAAACAGGAAGCAATAGAAAAATAATAAATTTCATAATTGTTGAATTAAATAATAAGTTTATGATTGTACCAGCGACTCCTTTTTATAAGACATTATCCCTTTACTCATAATATTTCCATTTATTTTTAAATTTACATACAGCTTTTCTAACCTGATTTCCTGATGATTATTTGTAAATTCCTTAATTGCAATTATTTCACCTTCATTTATAGTTGCAGGTTCCCCTATCCTATAAAGAAGACTTACAATATTTTTTATCTGTTTACTAATGGTTATAATATTAATCTCCGATGTTTTTACAAATACGTAGGATTTAAATAAAGGTTCTTCTATAATCCTTTTCATCAATAAGGACTGAGACCTTTTGTAGTTCAATGGAAAATAATTTTCAATCCCCTTACTATTAAGCAATACAGATACTTTTCTTTCNNTCATACCAATTATTCTGCATATTTATCTTTTAAAAATTAAAAAATGTAATAATTCAAAGGATTGATTTTGATACATTGTAAATAGCAGGATTTAGCGGCTATCTTCAGTTATCTAACGGTGAATCTTTTTTATTTCGCTGACCAGGAAAATTATGGGGAAGAAAGAATACCTGAAATATGAAAAGTCCCCAAATGAAATACCAAATCAAGTTCATTCCCCCGCAGTTACTATTATACATTTTATTTTATTAATTTTTGAATTTAATACTGCAAAGCTCATTTCTTTAATTGGATTAAGTGTTATACAATTCTATTAATTGGTTGCATCATTCACACTTTTGAGGCCAGGACAACTTGTTTAAATTGTATTTGTGAGGGAATATATTCGATCGTGGGCTGCAATAAAGAGCCCTGAAATAACCTATTTATGATAATTACGCCTTATAAATCTCACGCTGATTTTATTCGTACCCGCTTTTAATAACTGTTGAAATCATTTTAAACCTTCCGTTTGGCATTATCTGGTTGGATGAATGGGCTGGTAATATGATTCCCTGGCCGGTATGAAGTATGTTGGACACTTTATTAATTACAATATTTGCCTTTCCTTCAATGATTTGTACGAAAGTGTCGAAAGGTGATGTCTTTTCAGATAATCCCTCACCAGTATCAAATGACATCACACTTACATTTCCGGTTAATTTCTTAATGATTGTTTTGCTGACTACTGAATTAGGTATGTATTCAATGATTTCAACAATTATATGTGATTTTGCTTTTTCAATTTCTGGATTATCTGATTTTACAGCACTTTTCGTTTTATTGATGCCCGTATTTTTCATCCGGCAAAGATGAGTAGGATTCTGTTAGTAAATGTTATATAAATCTGTTGAAAGGTTACATGATTCACACATCTTCAAGCATGGAAAGCCTTTTAACTTTAATTTTTTTGAAATGAGTTGGGGTGAGGCCTGTCACCTTTTTAAATTGTGCAGAAAGATGCGCAACGCTGCTATAATGCATCTGGTATGCGATTTCAGTAAGGTTCAATTCATCGTACACCAGCAATTCTTTTACCCGCTCAATTTTGTGAGCAATCATAAAATGTTCAATAGTGGTGCCCTGAACTTCGGAGAATAAATTGGCGAGATAAGTATAATCAAGTTGCAACGTTTGGCTCAGGTATTCCGAAAAATTTGTGGATAAGGGTTCTTCGGAATAATGCACCAATTCTAAAATCACATTTTTTATCTTTTGAATTAGTACACTCTTTTTATCATCTATTAATTCCAACCCTGACTTTAACAAGGCTGCTTTGAACTGCTGCTGTTGACCTGGTGAAATTTCTTCCATGATATTTGCCTCACCCAATTCCACAGTGGCATAGTGAAGACCCAGTTTTGTTAATTCATCCTTAACAACCATTTTGCAACGAATGCAAACCATATTTTTAATGAATAGTTTCAAGTGTTTGTTACAGTAAACGATTATAATTATTTTCAGTGCCGGGCCTAATTTGTTAAATAGTTTCTGATCTAAATCTTTAAAATTACTCCATTAGAACATAGGAAGATGTTTTAAAAAACCTGCTGAAATGAGGTTTAAACTATAGCATAAATACATTATATATAAAAGGATTAACTTGAAGTTGTTGTAGCCAGGGAGGCTATATATTTAATTATTTTACAAAATTGTGATAAATCAATCCGGAGATTTGAAGTAGAAGATAGACGAAGAGGTAATAGAAATATACAATATAACGTAAACGAGCAAATGCAATTAAACTCTTATTGTAAGTNNAATGCATTTGAAATTCAATCATACAGCATTAAACAGCCTTCAGATAGGATTAAGCCTGATCTTTCCAAATCTTAAGTAATTTCAATATATGCGGCTCCTGATTAATCCTGATATGTTAATAAAATTATATTTATTACCAATCGGTAAGGTACACATCCTTTTAGGTGAAACGGGTTATTTCCGTAATTTAATTGCCATAGCGCTTAAAAAAATATGCCTTACCAGACCGCAATTAACTCACTGCTTCAGGATTACATGCCGGCCCTGAGCTCTTACAACGAATTATTTACGGTAGATAACCAGGTAAGGCCCGATTGGGAAACCTTTTTTTCTTCACTGCAGCAATTAGGATACGAGGAATTGAAAAACCGGAACGTAGATATCCTGCGCCTGCTGAAGGAAAATGGGGTTGCTTATAATATCTATCATGACTCTTCCGGGCAAAACCGGCCCTAAACCAGAGGAAAAACCAATCTCTTTACCCGGGGTGGCATGAAAATCAATGCCGTTCAAAAAGGTATAATACATTACAATAGAATTACCTTCGGGTGGGCTTAGGTGAGTAGCAACACTTTTTGTNNTTGTTAACATAATCTTCATCCCCGGAAAAATTAGCAATTGTTGAAAAAATAGAAAGAGAAGGATCCAGGTTAAGCGCAGCCAGAGCTGTGTCAGGAACCTCACCCTTTGTAGTATTATTTTCACAACTATTATAGGGTAGCAAAGAGCTACCGAAAAAATGATCAGACCGGCAAAAAAGTTTTTCATTTCTTATGATTTTCTTGATAAGTTTTTGCTACCGTTATTTACCGTAAACTTAAAATCTAAAAGAGGGAATTTGAAATGGCAATCGGTGCAAGGCCAAAAAGAATCGTTATTTCCTGCAAATTGGGCCTTAAGATTTCGGTTTATTGTATTATGGATGATTCCGGAAAGCGCCTATTATTATTGGCGGAAGAATCTCTGCCTTTACTTTTCATAAAATAAGGCTTTGGCAGTCATGTTTGATTTTACCATTACTCATATCGTAATGCCTCTATCGGATCCAGCCTTGATGCTTTTAACGCCGGGTAATACCCGAAGAAAATACCTGTAATGGCACATACTAAAAATGAAAGGGTTATAGAAGATTGAGATACCAGGGTAGGCCATTTTAAGAATACATTAATCAATTTGGAAGTAGTAATTCCTAAGGCAATTCCGATTAAACCTCCGGTGATACTGATAAGAATTGCTTCCACTAAAAACTGTAATAAAATATCCTTTCCCCTTGCACCGATTGACATACGCAATCCAATTTCTTTGGTACGTTCTGTAACCGAAACATACATAATGTTCATAATACCAATGCCACCAATTACTAATGAAATGGCTGCAATAGCCGTAAGTAAAACAGTTAACAATTGACTGGTTGAACTAAATGTGTTGATAAGCTCTGCCTGGGTACGTACTGTAAAATCGTCTTCTTCTCCGGGTTTTAATTTGTGGGAAGCTCTCATAATTTTTTCTATTTCATCAGTGGCGTTGGTTGCACTGTTTTCATCAATAGCAGAAGCATAAATATTTTGTAAATAGATTGAGCCGGTAATCCTTTGCTGTACTGTAGTGTATAGGGCAATAATGATATCGTCCTGGTCCTGTCCAAAGGCAGTTTCTCCTTTTTTTGACAAAACACCAATTACTTTAAACGGAATATTATTAAACCTGATCACTTTCCCAAGTGGATCCTCACCCGGGGTAAAAACATTATCCACTATTGTTTGGCCCAGCAGACAAACCTTACTGGCAGAAGTAATATCGTTTTCACTGAATGGAATTCCTTCTTTCAAGGGCCAGTTCCTGATTGTAAGGTAGTCAGGGTTTACACCCTGCATGGTCGTTTTCCAGTTTAGAGCTCCATTAACAACCTGGCTCCTGCTTGAAATGGAAGGAGAGACAGCGCTAAGGAATTTTGCCTGCTTTTTTAAGGCAGTAACATCATTGATAGTAAGGGTTTGCACGCTTGAAAAATCAAGGCGGGCGCCGGCGGCAACATTACTGNNTGGTCCTGGATGCTTTTTTTTGAACCCTGCCCTATAGCTACCATTGCTATCACGGCAGCCACACCTATAATAATACCAAGCATTGTTAAAAATGCCCTTAACTTATTTCGTTGTAATGCTCTTAAAGCAATGCGGAAGAGATTTATTACGTTCATATAAAATCATTTAAAATCATCTGTTACCGGAATAGAAGCCAGCATATCTTTTGCTGATTTCTTATTTTCATTAAGAAAATCTTTTATGATGTTTCCGTCGCGTAAGGTAATTGTCCGGTTACTAAAGGCAGCAATATCGCTCTCATGAGTGACAAATACAATAGTCTTTCCCTGCTGGTTTAGTTCCTGCACCCNNCCACCCGCTGCTGTTGGCCGCCTGAAAGCTGGTTGGGTAAATGATGCATCCGGTCCGCTAATTTTACAGCTTCCAACGCTTTAATTGCTTTCTCTTTTCTTTCTTTTGAAGATATGGATGGAGTATACATTAAAGGTAATTCAACATTTTCAAGGGCTGTTGTTCGTGCTAAAAGGTTATAGGACTGGAATACAAA
>PKYU01000148.1 GCA_003132765.1 Chitinophagaceae bacterium
CCACCGGTATATCAAAGCAAGACGACCGGAATTGTACATGGACATCATTGGACGAAAACACAAATCGGAACAAAAGGTGGCCTGGCTCAACTCTGGAAAAAAGAAATAAAACCTACCGGCAGGTGATTTTTCATAACGCTTAAGCTTACTTGTCAAGCATTTTATTTAACCCTTCTTTCTCAAACAGGATTCTGCCTAGTTTTAAATCGCTCCATCCTTCTTTTAGGGTGTAGGAAAAAGCCGGAATATTATCAGTAAGCCTGCAATCAATATAACAGGTATATATCTTACCGGTTTTAATTTCTTCCATATTCTTCAACTGGTGAAGATGGGTTGAAATAATGAACAGGGAGTTCGGGAAGTGGGTCAGCCCCTTTAAGGTTGTCGTGCTTATTTCAAGGGAATCTTCAATATTAGTTCCCCTGAACAATTCGTCAAAAACGGCAAAACACCTGGCTCCGCTTCTGGCTTCTGTAAGCACATTTTTCAGCGTAATGATCTCCGACATAAAATGACTGTAACCGCTTATAATGCTGTCGGTAAGATTAATGGCAACGGAAATAGTACTAAAAAAAGGCATCACTGCTTTTTTAGCGGGCACAGCAAGCCCGGTATGCGCAAGATAAACGCAGAGGCTTACTGCTTTCAGCATCGTAGACTTTCCGGACATATTCGGTCCCGTTAGAAGAATTACCTGGTGTCGGGCAACGAGATCGTTTTTCACTGGATTTTTTAACACGGGGTGATAAAATTCCTGCAATGAAAATTGTCCATCATCAAAAACGGGAAAGACAAAGTCATGAGTGGCAATGCCATTGCTTACTGATTGATAAGCCTCAAATAAAAACCAGCGTTTCCAGAATGCTGCAACTTCTCCTGCGGCAGTTTTTTCGGTAATGATCATCATCAGCTCAACCATATGCCTGATGCGGAATTTATTTTTAATGAAAGCAGTTTCATAACGGTCCAGGTTAAATCCGGCAAAGAATTTTTTCATCTCTTCCAGTTCCGATGCGTAAGTTGCGGGGAATAAACTGGTATCGATCCGGCATAAATAATTTTTATTAATTGCGTAAAAGAGTCGAACCAGCAATATCAGTCTTCCCCTTTTTTGCTCTCTTTCCTTATCGGAAAACATAAATTTCCATCTCAGCTTTTTGGCGGAAACTGAACCTACAAAAATGTTTTCAAGAAAATCATAGATCTCTGATAAATTAAACCGGTAAAAAGAATAATCTTTTAATATTTGCCTGTTGGCCAAAAAACCTTTTAACAACTGCTGTCGCTGCAATATCTCTTCTTCGGAGGCCATAGGTATGGAGAGTATATCCTTTACCTCATTTCCCGAATAAATATTAAACGTAAAATCAAATAAAGATTTTATCTCTTCTTCAATATGTAAGTCCTGTATATTGATCATTGCCTGAAGACCTTGGTTGATGATTAAAAGAAATATTGCAATTTTATTCTACTTCCAAAGTATGATAAATTGATAGGATTAGGTATAATAAGCGCAAACTTTTGTTTAATAAAGACAAACAACTTTTAGTTATGTTGTGCCGCAGGCACATTTCTAAGGTGGAAAATTTATTATTAGATAGCATCATACATTCCGAAGGAACGTTTTATGTTTTTTACGGATTTATACCCACAATAAGTTCCACTGGAACAATAATAAAAAACCAATACCATAAATTTAATTGACCTTAAAATACCTGATCCTATAATCTAATTAAACCAACATCAGCTGGGTTCTTTTATATCTGTTACTTAATAGCGCCTCAGCCGGGGTCTCCTGCTGGAGGCTGAAACAGCATTTTGAAAATACAAGGTATTTCCCCTTATAGCTTAAACTTCAATTTATATTCCCGAAATGAATTGGCAGATATTATGACTTATTGATAACGATTTGTTTCTTTTTTGTCATGTTATTGCCAAATAAACAACCTATGAAATAATTTCATTAAAGGAACGTTTAACATAAAGCTACCCCGCCCAATTAAAAATGAATGAAAGCAAAAACACCATTATTTGGGATCATTCTTGTCTTTTGCGTGGAAAGCCGTGTTGCACAGGTTTGTTCCGATCCTTTAAATATTATCTATGGCCTGGATGGAAAAGGAAATATTGTACCTATCAATGTAAATACTTCCTCTGTTGGTGCNNAGTTCCGGAGACCCCGGTTACCCTGGTTCAACAAGTAATTCAAATTCAATCGGGCTGGCTATTCAAACCTCAACCTTTTACTATTTTCAAAATAATTCTTCCGCCACCCAGAAATTTGTTTCTTTTAATACAATTACAAACACTTATACAACGCTTGCTAACAGCCCGATCAGCGGTAGTGATGTCAGAGGCTGTGTAACCGCAGATGGAACGGGATACCATTGTCTGGATGCATCCGGTACGCTGTGCTATTATAACATTGGAAGCAATAGTTGGGTAAAAATCGGGTCAAACCTTGTAAACCAGTTTGGTACCAATCTGTCATCCACTTTCACTTCACTTAACACCGGGGATATGGCTATTGATGGATTGGGCAGGTTATGGATAGTTGCTGCAAACTCATCTAACTGGGGCTCTATATGCTAAATGCGCCATTACCTACAACTGCTCAGGCCACGATAACCCTTAACCAGGAAGTTGCTCCAACCCAGGCTACTCCAGGAGGACAATTTTTTGCGGGAATCGCGTATAATCCAACAGGACAGATATACATGAGTANNAGCTCAATAATAATTTAACTATAAGTCATGTGGGTGCGTTTAGCGTCCCGGGAGTAGGGTCGGATCTCACCTCCTGCAATTATCCTTTTGGTGTTTTGCCGGTTTACTGGGCAGGATTTGCAGCAACATTGCAGAACAACAATTCCATGCTGCTGACATGGTCCATAAGCCAGCAGATAAATAACATAGGGTTTAACATTCAACGCAGCAAGGATGAAACCTGGGAAAATATTGGTTTCCAGGTAAATAATCCGGATGAAAGTTCCCTAACCTATTCATGTAGATGCCAGCCCAAAATTCGGCATCAATTATTATGGGATACAGGAAGTAGATTTGGATGGTAACTTTAGTTATTCGATCATAAAAACAGTAACCCTTTCAGGTAACAATACCGTAAGTATCTGGCCCATACCCACAAAAGGAACCATTAAAGTACAGGTTCCGCGAGCTTCGAATGGACAGGGGGTAATTTCCGGATCTTTACATCTACAGGCCAGGCGGTCTTTTCAGGGTTGCTTAATGAAGGTATAAATACTGTTGATATCAGCTTCTTAATTGCCGGATATTATATTATCCAGATAACGCAAATCAATGGAGCTACCTCAAATCAACGATTGGTTAAGTTATAAATAAATTGAACACAAGGAATAACATTCTATTTTCATTGGTCTTTAACAATAGGAAGAAACCACCTTTTAACTAACCATAGACCTTCCTTCCGTCTTCTGATAGATTTCAACTTTCCACAGATAACCGATGATTATTCGACCTTGTATCTATACACAAGCCTTCCTATGTTACCGTTAGTATCAATCCCTTCAATCGTTACCTTGTAGGTTCCGGTACCGTCGGCATTGAAATAATCAAATGAGGCTTTTCCATCTTTCCCGGTTTCTATTTCCGGATTCCAATAAATGGAAGAACGCAGATCAGGTGGTTGTGAATGTACGTTGGTATGATCATATTTTGCATAATAAAATGTTCTTGCCTTGTAAAATCCCATGGGAGCTATGGGTAAAACACCAAGGGATGAAACACCTCTGCCTCTTGCTTCGCCTTGTTTGGTTGTGATAATCAAAACACCATTTGCGCCTTCCACGCCATAGATACTTTCACCGGCATATTTTAGTACTTCAACTGTTTCCACCTGTGAAGTAGGGATACCGTCAATATTGAAGGCGTCGCCAAGTGGCATTTTTGACCCATCTAAAATTATCAACATAGGACTATAACTGTTAGCCACTAAAGAAGTGGCACTGGGAGGAGACATTAAATAAGGCATTCCATTTATAAACCCTACGCCACGCAATCTTCCAATTAAGCTGGTGGACAATTGGCCGCCTATCTGTTCTATTTCACCCGCATGCATTACCTGGTCAGCAAACCCTGCTCCTGCAAGGCTTTGGGTTCGGTATTGATCGTCGCGTTTTATTCCTCTTAAAATCACTGGCTTTAACATTTTTCCTTTTCCCGGGCCATAGATCATATAATCATCCTGTACTTTTCTGGCGTTTTTTAGATACACAGAAATAGTGGAATATTTTGGTAACTGCCTGGCATACAAAGGATTAATAATTATTTCCGGTATGTTGCTATCCTGGAAATAAGTGAGCTTGGTCGTGTTTCGCCTACTTGAATTTACCGCACTCAAAACAAGATGAGTTGTATCTGTGAAAATCAGGTTTGTAAAATGAAACAAGCCTTTACTATCCGATATGGTACTTAGCACCGGGCCATGATTAGCAGGTATGAGAGTAACCGATCCATTTGATACGGGTTTCCCGAAAAGGTTGGTTACATTCCCATTGATTTCCAGTCCTGCTTCATGCTGGTAGGCCAAAGGTGCAGAACTGGTATCCAAAATTTTTCTCCATTCAAAAGTTCGATATCCCTGCGTAAGCATAAGTATATCAAGATTTTTGAAGGCATCTTCATCGGAATTATTAAAATAATAATTGGGTTGTTCTACATAACTGGTAAGGCTGGACGAAAGCAGCAGATCGGTTAATATGTTTCGTTCATTATTTTCATCTACCGGTACTTTGGTTTCATCTGTTACTGAAACTGAAAAATGTCCCGTAACGGAAGAATCAGCCTTATCTTTTGCATCGAAAACCAGATTCATTCCTCCTCTTTTTTTAAAGGTTGTGGTATCAGCTTCAATGTGCAAACCAAGCTGGTCGTTATTTTGTACGAAAAACAACCGTTCGCACAAAGGCTCTCCTTCAGGGGAAAATAATGTAACCGTAGCAACGCCTGTTTGAAGCAGCCGTCTTTCCAGGTCAAGGGTAATTATATGAGCATCCTGTTTAAAAGGATAGGTAATTGCCTTCCCTCCAGAATAAATGACTAATAAAAAATCCTTGTTCTTATTTACATTGAACCAGGCCGCATTTGCTTCTATGATAAATGATACTCTGGAACCCTGGTCGTTGGNNACTTATAAGTTTGGCCATAGGCGGGAATTAAAAGAAAATACCCCATTCCCAGGTGGGCAGAGGAAAAAGAGCAAACCTCTTTATTATCATTATCAAGTACTACTCCACGTACATTTATTACTAATCCGTTTGTGCCGATTGCTTTAAAAGCCACCTTTGTATTGATACCCGTAACCAAGCTTCCACCTTCAGGGAAAAACTGTATGTCTGCTTTATTATTTGATTCCGGCGTCGGTTGATTCGCCTTACTCTCCTTGGCCTGGTTTTTTAATAAGAACCCTATAGGGATGGAGCGTGCGAAAAAATCTGTTTCGCCCCTGTTGCGCATCCATTGGGTATAAGCTCTCACGCAGTAATTTCCTTCAGTCAATGAATCAGGTAACGCAAAGTCTCCCCAACTCACTCCCTCATTTAACAATAATTTTATTGATTGATCAATATTATTTTCCGGATTGATTAAATCTACATACAAATCCTCGTTCAATCCTGAAAGTTGATGCCGCTCACCTTCAGTTACATAAGCTTTAAAGTAAATAGTATCGCCTGCGGCATAATAAGGTTTATCAAATTGCAGATATGTTTTCTCCGGAGCATAAGTATCAAAATAGTTCTTTAACCTCTCAGCTACATTTAGTTCCCGATTACCTGATTGAGCAAATGATCCGAAATGAGAATATAGAATTACGGTAGAAAATAAAATGATTTCTTTTATGGTTTTAAAATTCGTCACTTAATTTGTTGAGAAAAATTCTTCTTTTAGAATGCAAATTTCCTGATAAATAATAACAATCATACAAAACACTTTGTATGATGTTCCGGCACTCGTTTTCAGGGCAAAAAAAGCAGATAAGAGAAATTGAAACCTTATTGTTTATATACCACACCGTCTTTCATTACAAAAACCACCCTTCCAAAAGCCTGGGAGTCTTTAAGTGGATCGCCATCAACAGTTACAACGTCAGCAATTTTTCCGGCTTCAATACTTCCTAACTGATCTTTTACCCCAAGCAATTCTGCCGCACTAATAGTTGCGGCTTTGATAGCCTCCATCGGTGGCATACCTGCCTCGATCATATAAGTAAATTCAAGCCAGTTTTTTCCATGTTTATAAACTCCGGCGTCCGTCCCAAACGCAACTTTAACTCCGGCCTTGTAAGCTTTAGCAAATGTTGCCTGAATTTTAGGCCCAATCTCTAATGCTTTCTTAGTAACCGACGGAGGATAATAATTAGGAATCTTTGCTGAATCGGCTGTGGAAATTCCTGCAATGATAGTGGGTACATACCATGCTCCGGTTTTTTTGAAAAGTTCTATACATTCATCATCCATAAAAGTTCCATGTTCAATTGAGATAACACCGGCACGAAGAGCTCTTTTGATACCTTCTGCTCCATGTGCATGCGCCATTACTTTCAGACCATAGTCATTGGCTGTTTGCACAATCGCTTTNNTCTTCGGTGAACTGCGCACCACTGCCGTTCGTTGAGACATCCAATACGCCGCCGGTTGCCATTATTTTTATAACATCAGATCCGTCTTTGTACCGTTGGCGAACGGCTTTCATACATTCGTCCACCCCGTTGGCTAAGCCCTCACGTATACCGGGATCGCCCATCAGGTCGCTGCGAAAGCCATTGGTAGGATCGGTATGAGAACCGGTAGAACCGATAGGGGTTCCGGCGGCAAAAATTCGCGGACCGGGAATCAGGCCCTGGTTAATAGCTTTCTTCAAAGAGATAACAATAGGGCCACCTGCATCCCTGACTGTCGTGAATCCGGCCATGAGCGTTCTGTTTGCGTATACGACACTCCGGTAGGCACAGTCAACATCATTCAATTGAAAATTTTCAAGATAATTATTACGGCTCGTTTCGTGGGATAAATGAACATGCGCATCAATCCATCCCGGAGTGACCGTTTTTGTTTTAAGGTCAATGGGCTTATCACCAGCGCCTGCAAGAGAAAATCCGTTTTCTACAGAAAGGATTTTATTTTTTTCGATAACAATGGTCATGTTTTTCGTGGCTTCGTTGGAAACTCCATCTATTAGAGTGCCGCACCATATATAAGTTTTTTGAGCAGATACCTGAAGGCCAAACACCAGAATTACCAGGGAAAAAAGAAGTTTTCTCATATGTAATTAGTTTATTAAATTCTAAAGATACTTTTTTCCAGATAAGCATTTCATAATTGAAGCCTGGTTGAAAATAGAAAGGAAAAACTAAGACCAGGAGATTGCTAATCTTTAAGACACCTGACAGATAATCCNNTTTTACTCACAACAGGAGTTCCCCTGCCCAGCGAAAAGGACCACGATTCCGATGAGCTTGCTTCTGTAGCGCTCCACCAGCTGCCGATTTTGCCGGCATGGTTAAATTCACTTATGGTATTGCGATAACCACCGGGCAGGAAGTTAATGCCGCTTACATCAGTGCCATCCCATGCAGTAGCAGATTTCATTTTTGCGCCGGCCAGGTCCAGTCCGCCCAACGAAGTCGTGAGGATGGTCCAATCTAATATAGAAGGTACATGCCATCCATCGGGCACTAATCCCCGTGGGTCATTTACTGCAAACCAGTTATATAGTTTATGATAAATTTTCCCGGAATCGGCATCACTATCATAAAAACACCAGGCGGCTCTTCNNTCGGACTCTCTGCATCCATGATGGGTTCTCCATTCCGAAAATGGCTCACATCAAGGTTTTCAACCATCCATACCTGCTTCCCAATTTGTTTGGTCGTATAACTATGGCCGTCTTTATCCTTTAGCTGGGCTACAACGATGAATTTCATAAACAGTAAGGAGACAAGCATCATTAAATACTTTTCTTTCATATTTCAGTGTTGTAAGTTTAGTTTAAACTTGGTTTCCAAAGTTGGTCTTAGAAGAGCGAAATTAACTTACTTAAATTTATATTTTCCAATCCTGNNTACGATTTCTTATGAGCCATTAAATTTAAGAAATTGAATAGGAGAATTTTCCTGGTTGAATTGATCTTTTTGAGCTATCCCCTGATTTAATGAAGGCAGAGATAAGAATTAATATTCCAATCACATAACCGGACTGGAATAGTTAAAAATGAATCTGCAGGGGTGTAAGCTGGTGATCAAACCTGCCGCCGGTAATTTTGAAATCTGGGAAATCAGCTTCCAGCAGACCGGACAGGCTACCTGAAAAGACACGAGCGCCGGTGGAATCATAACTGGCCCTGTTAAAGTAAATACTGCCGGTGCCCCATTCATAATTATTATTGCCTAGCGCTCCCATATAGGCTAAGAAGTGCCCACTGGCGCTGTCAATTGGCAGGCGTTTGCCTTCCAGACTGCCTATGTCTCTATTGGTAAAATTTGCAGGAACGGTTATGTATAAATACACCCATCCCAGATTATTAATGCTGTCCTGAAAAAAACCATCCCATTGAATGATCAATTGGACTGGCAAACTGCTATCAGATTGTTTTGACAAATACACCTCAGATTGGGGACCTGAAAAAAATCCGCCTGTTGTTCTGTTTTGTGTTCGCCAGGGTGCTCCATTTACATAACAGGTAAATATATTGTTGCAGGTATTAGAGAAAATTGCCAGTCCATTATTTTCAGGATCTGAAAAATATTTGGTTTCAACTTTATAACACCCGGTAAATACGAGCCAGGGAAGCATTAAAACCGCCAATTTATTTATAAGTCTATTTTGCATGTTTCTTCTTTTTAAGAAGCATGGAATATCCTGCGTTAAGAGCGATGGGAGAAATAAAAGTGAAAGAAGAAGGATAATTAATTCTTCCCCCCGCAAGCGGGCCATCTATCGTAAGTCTAAAAAACACGCGATTATCTTTAAACTTTCGCATATACTCAAAGCCGGTTCCTATTGATAAACCTGATACTTGCTGTGTTTTATCGGGGTTTAATATGATATAGTCATTCTTGTCATATTGATAAGTCACTTTCAAACTTTGATAAGTTAAACCGGTTAATAGCAAGATTGAAAACTGGTGATTTTTGCTTTTACTGCCTAATATGAAGCGATGGTCAATTGTGAGGCACCAGGCGCCCGGTTTGATGGTTTTATATGCTGGAGAATACAGAGGTAGCGCCGGATTTGCAGTAAAGGAAGAATCTGACGAATGATAGGGGAATCCCCAGCTTTTTTGTATCCTTACGATAAATTCATACCTCCTGCTTTTACGGAAGGCAATTTGTGCGCCGGTATTGATTTGCTGAAATCTGCCGGAATAATTGGGATCCACCTGGTATCCTGAAATAGGCTCCAAATACTGCTGGGCAGCGCAGTCAGTCACTAGCAGTGTGAATGTTGAAAACAGTACTAACCAGGGTTTCATAATTTGTTGAGAGATTCCTGGATGATGAAATGCTGCATGTTAGTTGCAAAGATTTACTTAAAATTCATTCCTGCAACTTTTGTTAGATGATTTTCCTGCGAAAAGGCCTTCATAATTATCCTTAGAGCATCGAAAAATAATTCTTCTAATTTAATGAGGAAAAATATCACTTCATTATAAACTATCACTTCAATTTGGGTTTTGATTTCATGTATCTTTATATCCTTAAAAAGATTGCTGATTATGAAGAAAATTTCTGTGTTAGTTCTGCTGCTTTTCCTTCTCAACACTTCATTTACCCAGGGTGAAAAAAAGGCATCTGAAAACTTGTCTTTTGATAAATCACTGGTAATACAAAAAGATCTTTCTGACTCTGGATTACTGGATCTAGTGCAAAAACAAACTATCAGGTACTTCTGGGACTTTGGCCACCCTGTAAGTGGAATGGCAAGAGAAAGAAGCAACGAAGCATATGATTATGGAAATGAAGTAGTGACAACCGGAGGTACAGGATTTGGCGTAATGGCTTTAATTGTAGGTGTTGATAGTAAATGGCTCCCAAGAGATACAGTGGCAAAGTGGCTGCTGAAAATGATAAAATTCTTATCTAAGGCAGATTCTTATCATGGTGTTTTCCCGCATTGGATGAATGGTGCTACAGGAAAAACTATTCCTTTCAGCCGTAAAGATGATGGCGCAGACCTGGTGGAAACTTCCTACCTCTTCGAAGGTTTGCTTTGTGCCAAACAATATTTTAATGCAGATAATGTTGTGGAAAGAGAAATCAGAAACCGTATTACATGGCTATGGAATGATATTGAATGGGACTGGTTTACTCGTGATGGCCGCAATGTTCTATACTGGCATTGGAGTCCGAATAATGGATGGGCCATGAATTTTCCTTTACATGGTTACAACGAAACACTGATTACTTACATCCTCGCTGCTTCGGCTACCTGTTACCCGGTGCCGGCCAGCGTATACCATAAAGGATGGGCTATGAGCAATTACTTTTTGAATGGTAAGAAATTTTACGGCTATAATCTTCCGTTAGGATTTGACTATGGAGGTCCCCTTTTCTTTTCACACTATTCTTACCTTGGCCTCGATCCGCATGGGCTATCAGATAAATATGCAGATTATTGGGAGCAAAATCAAAATCAAACATTGATAAATCATGCGTATTGTGTGGACAATCCTAAAAAATTTAAGGGCTATGGCGAAGATTGCTGGGGATTAACTTCATGTGATACCTACAATGGATACAATGCATTTTCACCTACCGATGATTTTGGAACTATTGCACCAACGGCAGCACTTTCTGCATTTCCTTATACTCCTGTTTTTTCCATGAAAGCTTTAAGGCATTTTTATGAAGACCTGGGAAATAAAATATGGGGAGAATATGGTTTTACTGATGCATTCAATGAAACCAAAGACTGGTATGCCAAATCTTACCTGGCCATAGACGAAGGTCCGATAGTGGTGATGATTGAAAATTACAGGAGTGGATTATTATGGAAGCTATTTATGAACATTCCGGAAATACAGGCGGGATTGAAAAAATTAGGATTTGAAAGTTCTTATTTAAAATAAAGAACTAATCAAAAAATGAT